>CAXAVQ010000206.1:0-4991 GCA_963971985.1 uncultured bacterium | reverse complement strand
TGGGCTTCGTGTCGGGACGGGAGAAGTTCAACGATCTGCCGCGCGACCTGCTGTACCTCGACATGATGTTCCGTGCTCCGAACTACCAGGACGCGGACCTGATCTACATCAAGAACAAGTCGATGCGCGAGCAGATCGTCGAAGCCCTCGATACGCCCGCGGGTTTCAATGACCCGGTGGAGGAAGGGCTCGGTCAGCGTCTGGCCCGCTTCATGGAGTCCGGGCTGATCTCCGCTCGGTTGCTGAGCGATCCGCGCGTCGAGGCGCTCAAGGCTGGGTGGCGATCCGACCTGATCAAGACCGCGAAATTCGTGGACCGGATGGAATCGGCTGTGGGTCTGGTGGACCAGAATTCATTGGCGGGGCTGCTGCGCGTCGTTCCGCCGCCGTCGGGCGATCTGAACGAGCCGTGGCTTTCGGTTCGCGATCTGCAGATAGAGGCCGTAAACCCCGATCAGGTCCGGCCCGAGGCGCGACGCGTCTTCGACACAATGCCGGACGACCTGCGTAACGATCTTCTGGTGCAGTGGCGTGGACTCGTCGAGGCGTGGGTGAGCCAGAACGCCGAGCAAGCCAACGACGCGATGGTCGGGTTCGCGGAACTGCTTCCACGGGTCTCGCCCGAGATTTACCCCGAGCCTGCTCGCATGCAGTGGGAAGGCCTGTACTTCCAACTGAAGAACCTGACCTGGGTGTGGCTGGTTTACCTGCTCTCGTGCATCTTCCTGCTCATGGCGATCGTGTTCCGCTGGGACGGTGCGCGGGGCCTGGGTGTGGGTGTCTTCGGCGTGGCGTTTCTGCTGCACACCGCGTCGATCGGTCTGCGCTGGTGGGTGTCCGGTCGCTGGCCGAACTCGAACATGTTCGAGGCCGTGACGACCGCGTTCTGGTTCGGAGCCGGCGCGGCGGTGCTGCTCGAGATCTGGGGACGCAAGACGCAATTCCGGAACATGTTCCTGCTTACCGGCGCGGTCGGGAGCATGGTCGCGATGATGTCGGCGAACTTCTCCTCGAAGCTGGACGCGAGCATCAACAACATGATGCCTGTGCTGCACGACCTCTGGCTGTACATCCACACCAACGTGATCATCGCCAGTTATGCGCTGATCTTTATGGCGGCTGTGTCGAGCCTGCTCTATCTCGGGTGGCGCATGATCGGCGGCGGACCGGACTACGCGCGGGTCGGCGGTACCGAAATGCTCATGGATGCCGCGTCAGAGGGCGACTCGGTTCCGGCGAAGAAGCGTCGGGCGTCACTCGGGGAGGTGTTCGACGGCGCGACGCTCGTGCTCGTCGAGTTCTCGTTCGTGCTGCTCTGGGCGGGCATCGTGATGGGCGCGATCTGGGCGGACCACTCGTGGGGACGCCCTTGGGGCTGGGACCCCAAGGAAGTCTTCGCGATGAACACGTTCCTCGTGTTCGTGATCATGCTTCACGTCCGCTTGAAGGCTCGCGACAAGGGACTGTGGACTGCGCTGCTCGGGCTCGTGGGTGCCGGGGTGATGGCGTTCAACTGGATCGTGATCAACTTCGTGATCTCCGGGCTCCACAGCTACGCCTAGTTGAGCATGCGAAGGCGGAAACTCTTGTCCTCGTAGACGACGTCCATGCTGACGAACGTCGACTCATTCATTCGTCCGCCGGGGATCGTGATCCGGTAGGCGTTGCGACCGGTACGCTCGAAGCCGGCACCGGGGGTCTGGTCCCCGGCGGGGATCATGACCAGCAGTTCTGTGATGTCGCGGGCGTACTTCTTGACGAACTCCAGTGCCGCCGTGGGATCCATGCCCTTATCTTCGTAGGCCTCCTTGAGCTGGTCGCTGAGGAGGTGCTCGTAGAGCAGGTCCCATTCCTCATCGCGGATCGTGCGACGGAGGTGGAAGACCAGTTCTGCCGGTGATCGCGTGATCAGTAGAATGTCGCCGTTTTCGAGCTCGCGCCGGAGCATATTGCCGTCGACCGGTTCACCCGGAAGCGGGCCGTAGAGCCGTGATGCGACCGATTCGAGGCTCGCGTTTCCACCCGTGGAGCGAGAGTCGGGTCGTATCCCACCCTCAGCACCCTCGATATTCTGGAGACCTCCGCGCACGGAGATCACACGCGTGGTTGGCTGGCAGGCGATGAGCGAGCCGAGAAGGCCAACGATGGCGATACATCTTGTAGTCCGAAATTCGTTGCGCATCACGTCGGTAAGACGCGCGACGCGTCTTCTGTGTTCGCCACGTTCTGGATGGAGGTCACCCATTCCGCGTGATCTGACCGTCGATTGCGGAGATCGTGGAGGGGGCCGGCGGCGTTCGGCTCGGGGAAATCGCGTCTGCGGTGGCAGCCGCGTGACTCTTCGCGATCGAGGGCGGAGGCGACGATGACACTCGCCACCTGGAGCATGTTCTGGGTTTCCCAGCCGAACGGATCGTCGAAGACCTTGTCGAGGGTGTAACGCCCCCAGAACTCGCACATTTCCGCGACGTCGCCGAGCGTCGCGCCGTTGCGTTCGATGCCGACGTTCCGCCACATCGCTGATCGGAGCGAACTGCGCACATCGGTGAGGTCCAGTTCGCCGCGCTTCGACGATGGCACATCGGAGATGATCTTCGTCGGCTTGCGCGAGGGGCCTCCGCCGTTGGCGGTGCTCGCTTCCGCGGCGACGCGTCCGGCGGCCTCGCCCATGACCAGCGCTTCGAGCAACGAGTTGCTGGCCAGGCGGTTCGCGCCGTGGAGACCGGTCGAGGCCACTTCGCCCACGGCGAGCAGGTGCGGCACGTCGGTGCGTCCGTCGAGGTCGGTCCGCACACCGCCGACCATGTAGTGGGCTGCGGGGTTGACGGGGATGAGATCGGTTTCCGGGTGCAGATCAAACTGGGCGAGCCGCGCGTAGATACCCGGGAAGCGAGACTCGAAGTCCGGGACGTGACGTGCGTCGAGCCAGACGTGCGAGCCGCCGGAGGTGCGGAGCGTGTTGTAGATCGCCGAGGCGACGACGTCGCGCGGGGCGAGTTCGGCCCGTTCGTGCACGCCGACCATGAACCGGTTCATCGACGGGTCGAGGAGGTACGCGCCCTCGCCGCGGACGGCTTCCGACACCAGCAGACGCTCGGCACCGGCGATGTAGAGGGTCGTCGGGTGAAACTGCATGAAGGCCATGTCGGCCACCGTGGCGCCCGCGCGATAGGCCAACGCGAGGCCGTCGCCGGTCGCGCTCGGCGGGTTGGAACTCTCGCGCCAGACCGTGCCGCAGCCGCCGGAGGCGAGGATGGTGGTGGTCGCCCAGATCACCTGGAGCCCGAATTTGCGATGGTAGGTGATCGCGCCGAGGCAGGGCGAGCCCGGTTCGTCGCTCGCCGTCAGCAGGTCCAGCACGAAACAGTCGTCGAACAGACGGACTTCGGGCGAGGGGGCGAGTGCTGCGGCGAGGGCGCGCCCGAGTTCGGCCCCGGTCGCGTCGCCGTCGGCGTGGATGATCCTTCGGGTCGAGTGCCCGCCCTCCTGGGCGAGTTCGAGGTCGCCTTCCTCGGTTCGGTCGACGCGGAAGCCGATTTCAAGGAGCGATCGAAGCGAGCGGGTTGAGGCTTCGCAGATATGGCGGACCGCGGTCTCATCGCACAGGCCGGCTCCTGCGGCGAGCGTGTCCTGCGCGTGCAGTTCGGGGGAGTCGGCTCGGTCGAGGACACCGGCGATCCCGCCTTGAGCCCACGCGGTGTTGCTCTGGTTCAGTTGACCCTTCGAGACGATGATGACCTCGCCGTGCTGCGACGCGATCCGCGCGGCGGTCAGCCCCGCAGCGCCGGCGCCGATCACGAGCGTGTCGGTGAAGATCTGCGGGAGCAGCGTCGAGCGGAACGGGATGAGGTAGCGGCGTTGGCCGGACATGGCGTTCATGGGCAGATGTTCTCTATCGGTCTCAGGGGGCACACCGACAGCCCGGTCCGCAGCCGTTTGCCGGCGCCGGGGTCTGCGAATCGCCCACGATCAGGTCGAGTTTTCGACGCAAGAACCAAGCGTGGTGCTCGACGTGGCAGGCGGCGTATTCGACCAGACGCCTGAGCGAGACCTCGCCGCGTTCGGGGTGGAGCGCGGTTCGCTGGAACATCGCTTCGGGCAGGGTCGCCAGCCACTGGCCGGACCAGAGTCGCAGGGTGTGGAGCAGCGCCACGTACGCGCCCGCAGGGACGGAATTCCCGGCGAGGCTGCCCGGGATCTGCGCGGCGGTGGGCTCGTAGATACCCGAGTTCAGGAACGCGTGCTCGTCGAAGAGGGTGAGCATCGGGCGGTCTTCGGCGACGGTCCGACGCATTCTGGTTGAGAAGACCAGATCCGCGTCGGCGATGTGTCCCAGCAGGGTCCGGCAGGACCACGAACCGGCGTTCTGTGCCGGCTCGAACGTCCGCTCGAGTGATTCGTCGTCCAGTTGGAGAACGCGGGAATCCAGCACGTGGCTGGCGGTGCGATAGCGTTCGAGCAGGTGCAGGAGTGGTAGCGACTGGAACAACTCCGGGCAGGGCGGGCTGTTCGCGGGGGCGGGGTCGGTTTGGGCATGGGCGGTCATTATTCTTAGGATACGCGCTGCGGACGGTGCTGGCGTCGTCCCGGCCCTTCTCTCGCTGGATCACCATGGATTCTGACCAATCGCCCGACGTTCCCGCGACCCCGCTCGCTCGTGATGTCCCGATCGCGGTGTTTGTCTCGGGTGGCGGTCGAACGCTCAAAAACCTCGATGGCGCGATCCATCGCGGCGATCTCCCCGCCCGGATCGTGCTCGTGGTGGCGTCGAAGGAGTGCCCCGGGGCGGAATTCGCTCGGGAGCGTGGGTACACCACGGTGGTCGACGGGCATCTGGACGATGTCGCCACCGTTGAGCGGTTGCTGAGCGATACGGGGGCCCGATGGGTCGTGCTTGCGGGCTACGTCCGGTTGCTGCCGATTCCCGAGCGGTGGAAGGGCCGGGTGGTCAATATTCACCCGTCTCTGCTGCCCCGACACGGCGGTCAGGG
>CAXAVQ010000205.1:0-4995 GCA_963971985.1 uncultured bacterium | reverse complement strand
CGTCGCGGCGGAGGCGCGGCTCTCGCAGAAGGGGATCGGCGCGCTGACCGCGGGGTATCAGCTGCTGGGGAGCGATGACGGCAACGCCGCGTTCCGGTTCCCGCTCGGGACGAACCACGCCTTTCAGGGCTTCGCCGACAATTTCCTGACCACGCCGGCGGAGGGGCTGCAGGATCTGTACGCGGGTGTCGGGGCCGAACTGCCGGGCGGGGTGAACGCGTCGGTCGTGTACCACCACTTCTGGTCCGATGAGGGCGGCAGCGAACTGGGTTCGGAGATCGATCTGGTGGCGGGCAAGTCGATCACGCCAAACTGGTCGGTGCTGATGAAGGCGGCGTTCTTCGATGGCGAGGGTGGCGAGCCGAACACGACCCGGCTGTGGGTGCAGACGGAGTTCAAGTTCTGAGGCCGGACGCCCCGTGACCTTCGGTGCCTGACCGGTAGGCATCCGGGAGACTGACATTTTCTTTGACTGCCGGGTGCATCGCCTTGACAGATGCTCGACGCCAGACGATCTTCATGCCGATGCTGAATCTCTTCGCGAAAAAATCCACCAAAGCCAAAGGCAACCGCGCCTCGGGGCTGTGGTGGATTCTGTGCGTGGAGTGAGCGGCTAACCGACTCAGACCAGGCGAAACAGTCTCTCAAGCACCCCCGAACGTTCGGGGGTGTTTTTTTATGTGCCCATTTACGGAGAACGAACCATGTCGGAAACCCAGACCATCCAGTGCGCGTGCCCGGAGTGCGACGCCGAGATCACGTTCGACCGTCACCCGCTGAACGGGCAGATCGCCCGGTGCACGGACTGCGGCGTGGAACTCGAGGTGACGAACCTCAGCCCCCTGCGCCTGGAACTGGCCCCAGAGGTCGAGGAAGACTGGGGCGAGTGATCGGCGTCGGGAGCGGAACGGAAGCCCTTACAGGAGCGTGAACATGCGTATTGCGATGACCTATACCCGGCTGCGGACCGAAGAGCGTCTGCTGCTGGATGCGTTCGAGGCGATCGGCGTCCAAGCGGTGCCGATTGACCTTCGGAACGTGGTGTTTGACCCTGCCAACCCAGGCGAGTGGGCGGACTTTGGTGCGGTCGTGGACCGGTCAGTCAGTCTGACGGCTTCGCTGACGGCAGTCAGGTTGCTGGAGGGTTTTGGGATCCGGTGCATCAATAGTGCTCGGACGATCGAGATCTGCTCGGACAAGCTGCGAACGACCATCGAACTGGTCCGGGCGGGTGTGCCGACCCCGGAGGTCCGAGTGGCGACCAACGCCGAGTCCGGGCTTCGTGCCGTCGAGACGATCGGGTACCCGGCGGTGCTCAAGCCGACGGTCGGGTCGTGGGGGCGCCTGGTGGCCCGCGTGAACGACCGGGACGCGGCGGAAGCGGTGCTGGAGCATCGTGAAACGCTCGGCTCGGTGCAGCAGGGCGTGTTCTATGTGCAGGAGCACATCAACAAGCCGGGGCGCGACATCCGGGTGTTCGTGGTCGGCGGCGAGCCGATCGCGGCGATCGTTCGGACCAGCGAGCACTGGGTGACCAACACCGCTCGCGGCGCGACTGCGGCCGGGCTGGCGATCAGCGATGAACTCGGGATAATCTGTGTGAACGCCGCCGCGGCGGTCGGGGCGGATGTGGTCGCGGTCGATGTGCTGGAGGACCCGGAGCGGGGGTTGCTGGTGAACGAACTCAATCACTCGATGGAGTTCCGCAACAGCATCCAGACGAGCGGTGTGAACATCCCCGGACTGGTCGCGCGTCAGGTGGCGACGATCGTGGAAGGGGCCGCGGCGTGCTGAAGCGGGCTTCTGTTGTTGGGGGGAGCGGGTTCACGGGTGGCGAATTGCTGCGCCTGCTGCACGGTCATCCGGATATGGAGATCGGGCAGGTGACCAGTCGTCAACTGGCCGGCCAGCCGGTGCACCGGTCGCACCCGAACCTGCGCGGCCATGTGGAGACGCTGTACTGCACGCCCGATGAGGTCGAGGCCTGCGATGTGCTGTTCCTGTGCATGCCGCACGGCCGGGCGGCGACCGAGATCGACCGGTGGCGTGGGCTCGCGCCGCTGGTGGTCGATCTTTCGGCGGACTTCCGACTGCGGAGCCCGGAGCGATACGCCGAGTGGTACGGCGAAGAGCATCCAACGCCGCAGATTCTCGGCGAGGCGGTGTACGGCCTCGGCGAGGTCTCGCGTGAGGCGCTGCGCGGGGCGTCGCTGGTCTCGGGGGTGGGGTGCAACGCGACGGCGATGACGCTCGCGCTGTTGCCTCTGGCTCGGGAGGGGCTGATCCGGCGGGCGATCGCGGATGTGAAGGTCGGGTCGTCGGAGGCGGGTGCCGAGCCGAGCGTGGGCTCGCACCATTCGCTGCGGGCCAGGACCGCGCGGACCTACAGCCACGCCGGGCACCGGCACCTGGCGGAAGTGCAACAGAACCTCGGCGAACTCGATCTGGATGCGACGATCACGGCGATCGACATGGTCCGCGGCGTGCTCTGCACGGCACATGTTGAGCCGACGCGCCCGGTCGAGACCAAGGAACTGTGGAAGCTGTATCGCGCGGCGTACCGGGATGAGCCGTTTGTGCGGATCGTGGCGGATCGGAGCGGGCCAAACCGCTACCCGGATCCGCGCATCGTGGTCGGCTCGAACCACGCCGATGTCGGCTTTGCGGTCGATGAGCGTTCGGGGCGGATCGTCGCGCTGTGCGCGATCGACAACCTCGTGAAGGGTGCCGCCGGTTCGGCGGTGCAGGCGATGAACATCGCCCTCGGTCTCGACGAGACCCGGGGCCTGACTTTTCCGGGTCTTCACCCGGCGTAACCGAAGGATTCGAATAATGTCCACAGTGGTCATCAAGATCGGCGGCGGCGAGGGGATCGACCCGACCGCCTGCACGAACGAAATCGCGGAACTCGTCCGCGCCGGTGTGCGCGTCGTGCTGGTGCACGGCGGCTCGCACGAGACGAACGAGTTAGCCGCGGCGCTCGGTCACCCGTCCCAGACCATCACCAGCCCCGGCGGTCACCAGTCTCGCCGTACGGACCGTCGCACGCTCGAGATCTTCGAGATGGTGTACTGCGGCAAGGTGAACAAGGCGGTCGTCGAGAGTCTGCGCGGTGCGGGCGTGGACGCGATCGGGCTCAGCGGCATCGACGCGGGCATCTGGACCGGTCGCCGAAAGGACGCGATCCGGGCTGTCGACAAGGACGGTCGAACGATGATCGTCCGGGATGACCTGTCCGGGCGGGTGGAGTCCGTCGATGCAGCGTTCCTGAACCTGCTGCTGGATGCGGGGCGGGTGCCGGTGCTCACACCGCCGGCGATCACGCCCGAGGGCGTGGCGATCAATGTCGATGCCGACCGAGCCGCGGCGGCGACGGCGGTGGCCCTTGGTGCGGACGAACTGCTTCTGCTCTCGAATGTGCCCGGCGTGCTTCGGGACCCCAGTGATCGGGGTTCGCTGATCGAGTCGGTTGATTGTGAAACGCTCGATGTGGTTCGAGAGGCGGCATCGGGGCGGATGAAGAACAAGGTGCTGGCGGCCGAGGAGGCGATGCAGGGCGGGGTGTCCCGCGTGGTAATCGGTTCGGCGAACGGATCGGACGCGATCGCTCGGGCGCGGAGCGGTCGGGGCACGGTGTTTCTCCAGGGGGTGGTTTCGTGAGTGGTCCGGACTGGGCGAGGCTCACCGACGACCAGCGCTTCCTCGCGGAACTGGTCGCGACACCGAGCGTCTCGGGTACCGAGCGGGCGGCGTCCGAGGTCTTCGTTCGTCGAGCGTCGGCGTTGGGACTCGATTCGCACATCGACGGGGTCAACAACGCGATCGCGTCGCGCGGGCCGGCGGATGCGCCGGTGCACCTGATGTTGCTCGGGCATATCGATACGGTGCCCGGCGACATCCCGGTTCGGGTCGAGAATGGAGTTCTATACGGGCGGGGGAGTGTCGATGCCAAGGGGCCGCTTGCTGCGTTTCTGGCGGCCGCGGCGCGGGTGGAACTTCCCGAGGGCGTACGCCTGACGGTCGCGGGCGCGGTGGGGGAGGAGTCGGCGGCATCGCCCGGCGCGAGGCATTTGCTCGATCGACATCGCCCAAGCGCGTGCATCATCGGTGAGCCGAGCGGTTGGGACGGGGTGACGCTCGGATACAAGGGCCGACTGCTCGTGACGGCCGAGGCCCGGTGTGATCACCACCACTCCGCCGGAGAGGATGCCTCGGCGGGCGATCTCATCGCGTCCTGGTGGCGGTTGATGGCCGAACGAGTGGAGGCGTTCAACCAAGGGCGTGTGCGCATCTTCGATCAGATCCAGGCGACGATCCAGGGCATGTCTTCCGGGAACGACGGCTTGCAGCAGACCGCGCGCATGGTGGTCGGTTTTCGTCTTCCGACGGGTGTGTCGCCCGAGGAGTGGGCACAGGAAGTGTCGTTCCTTGCGGGTGAGGGGATCGAGTTCACCTTCGAGAGCATGGAACTCGCCTGCGCGACGGACATGAACGATCCGGTCGTGCGGGCGCTGCGCTGCGCGATCCGGCATGAGGGCGGCACGCCTCACCCGAAACTCAAGACGGGCACGGCGGACTTCAATGTCGTGGGACCAGTCTGGAACTGCCCGATCGCGGCCTACGGCCCCGGGGACAGCGCCCTCGATCACACGCCGCAGGAGCGCCTGGAGCTTGCCGAGTTCGATCGGTCGATTGGGGTGCTGGTCCACGCGATAGACGGTCTTACGCGTGAACTTGTGGGAGAGTCCTACAAGGCCGCCGGGGGCCTGCTTTGAGCCGTTGGCGTTGACGACTCATTGTGGAAGTTGCTCCACGCTCCGAGGTCGGTCTCTATCAACAGCCGACGGAGCCGGGTTGGGTAGTCGGATGGGAGGTACCAGAGCGGGGAGTGGTCGCCCCGTACGAGGCCTCTGGCGTCGGGCGAGAGACGGGTCCGGATGGAGAGAAGCACATCGGAACTAGCCCATGGATGATTGAACCAGTAGCGGTGGCCGG
>CAXAVQ010000204.1:0-5004 GCA_963971985.1 uncultured bacterium | reverse complement strand
CGTCGATCGAGCCGAAGTTGCCCTGCGAGTCGATCAGCGGGACCGACATCTTCCACCTCTGGGCCATGCCGACCAGGGTCGGGTAGATCACGCCCTCGCCGTGCGGGTGGTAGTTACCCGAGGTATCGCCGGCGATCTTGGCGCACTTGATGTGCTTCTTGCCCGGACGCAGGTTGAGGTCGTTCATCGCCACGAGGATGCGGCGCTGCGACGGCTTGAGCCCGTCACGGACATCGGGCAGGGCCCGGTCCATGATCGTGGACATCGCGTAGGTGAGGTACGAGTCCTTGAGTTCGGACTCGATCTGCAGATCGAGCACCTTGCCCAGACCCGGGACCTCGGGGGTCTCGCCGGAATCGATGTCGATAATGGGGTCGTCAGCCATGTGCGCGAGGGGCCTCTGAGGGGTCGTTCTGACAGGGCCCGGGAGCGTCCCCGAGCGACCCGAATTTTACCTGATTTTCAGGGTTTCCGCTTGATTTTGAGCCGACTCGAAACCGCTGATTTTCGCTTGATTTTCGGGTGCTACTGCCCCGCCCGCGAACGCACCGGCACGCGGTGCTTCGGGAGCCACTGACCGGCGACGTACGGTGCCGCGAGGATCAGCACCACGCCGATGGGGATCAGGCCGTACTGGGGCTCGGCGAAGCCGATGAACCCCATGAAGAACAGGGGCGTTGCGAGCATCGTCGTGACCGCCCAGAGCAACACGCGGGCCTTGCGCCGGACCGCCCGAAGCGTCGGGTGGGGCACCACGCAGATGTACATGTACGCCGGGAAGATCAGGCCGTACGACGAGATGAGCAGGTCGTACCAGAATCGCGAGGCGTCGTAGCCGGCTCGCGGCTGCTGCAGGTCGAGCACCGCGTTGCCGAAGAACAGCGCGAAGCAGAACAGGAAACTGAAACAGAACAGGCGAAGTTTCGCCTGGCGGACCGCCGTCGGGCGTCCTTCGGCATCGCGCGGCTTGCTCAGGTCGAACTTGTGGTACCCGCCTGCGCGACCCAGCGCCCGCAGGTGCACGCCCGATGTGAACGCCGCCTGCAGGGCGATGTGACCGACGATGTAGTAGCTGATCGTGTTGTGGTTGATCAGGCGACCGGCGTAGCCGAGCGTCAGCCCGATCATCACGAGGAAGAACACGCCGAAGCCCAGCACCGAGGCGATCGATCCGGTCGGTTCGGCGGTGTCCTGGCGCACGCGATTGATCGTCAGGTCGAGGTAGGGGCACAGCAGGAAGCCGAAGACGATCGCCGGCGCGAGCTTCCACAGGCCGTTGGGGTCGCCGGTCACGCCGACGATGCCGTCGGCCGGTGGCAGCGAGAACGCCGCCTGATCGCCGCTGGTCAGCCCGGAGGCGATCGCGAAGCCGATCGAGGCCAGCCAGACCAGCCCCGCGGCCCACCACGACGCCCGCCAGGGGAGCAGGGCGAACAGGATCACGAGGAACGCGAACACCGCCGTGGAGATCGACACCATCGGGGCCGCGATCGGCAACTGCGAGAAGTGGCTGCGGATCAGGAAACTGACCACGTAGAGCTGGAACGCGATCGTGACCACGCTGAACGCCATGCAGGCGATGTCGTGCTGCGTGGTGAGCCTGATCGAAGAGCGGGGGCCCCAGGTCTGCGGGTCGCGCGTGCCGCCGGGCCGAAGGATCAGCCCGACCGACGCCGCGCCGATCACGTTCGGGATCGCGAAGACCAGCCATGCCACCCAGCCGAAATCACGCGTCAGGTAGTAGGGGAACCACATCCCGATGACCCACGTCCACGAACTGGCGAGGAACAGCGCCGGGAGGATCGCCCGGAGCGTGCTCCGCCCGAGGGAGGGGTTCAGCGGTGGGGGGCCGGAAGGGGTGCTCATCATGCCAATGTAGGCATCTCAGGCGTTCAGGGTGACCTTCGGGACCGCCCGCTGGCGATCATCGTCGAGCTGGAAGTACTCCGAGCGGGAGAACCCGAAGGCCCCGGCGACGAGGTTCGACGGGAACATCTCGACCAGTTGGTTCAGTTCTCGCACGTTGCCGTTGAAGAACCGCCTCGACGCGGCGATGCGGTCCTCGGTGTTCGCCAACTCCGCCTGCAGCTGGCGGAAGCTCTTGTCGGACTTGAGCTCGGGGTAGTCCTCCACAACCACGAAAATCCGTCGCAGACCCTCGATCAGCGCCTGCTCGTCGCGCGACTGCGAGCCGAGGTCGTCGTGCTTGGCCGCGGCCTGGTTCCGCAGCGCGGTGACCCGCTCGAGCGTCTCCCGCTCGTGCGTGGCGTAGCCCTTGACGGTCTCGACGAGGTTGGGGATCAGCTCGTACCGGCGCTTGAGCTCGACATCCACATCGGACCACGACTCGCGCATGTGGGCCCGGATGCTCACCAGCCGGTTGTAGATCGCCAGCACGTAGATCAGCGGCAGGAGGACGACCACGCCGACGACGATCAGGATGATCACGGTAGGGTTCATGGGGTGGAGTGTACTTTGAGGGGCCTGTCCGGGTCAGTCGCCGTTCAGCAGCCCCGCAAGTGTCTCGGCCCAATCAGCTACTTCTGCGAATCGTTCCGGCTCCCAGATAGACTCGCCGTCAGAAATACAGATGGAGTCGCCGTGATACCCGATCTCGAGAGAACCGAGACGATCGCTGATCGTTAGCAGGAAGCGACGCACCGGAAGGTCAATTACACACCGGGCGTGGTGGCTGTCCGCGCTGCGCACGACGAACTTCGTGGAAAACTCATTGTCGTAGAAGTCGATATTCTCTGGGTGCCCGTCGTGTTTGAAGCACGCCTCTGCCTCTTCCAGTCTGATCGTTACAAGGATGGTGCGCGGCTTCTGAAGGTTGATAGCCGCGTAACTGAAGTCAAAGTAGCTCGGTGGTGGTATGGAATAGGGACTACTGATCCACATCGGCACGTGCCGCGTGTCTCGGAAGTCCCCGCAGAACAACACTGAGGACCCGGTCTTCGGGTCGATCGCCCGGAGGAGAGAGTGCAGTTGATGAGGCTTCAAGCCCTGCCAGAAAACGGAGTACAACGCGAGGCTCTCCGGGATCTGGACACGTTCGGCTGAGAACTCGAACCCGATCCCATCGGCCGCTTCGCGGAGCTCGGCCCGTCGTTGAGGGATGTTGATTTCCCGGGCTTTGATCCCGCGAACTCGCCCGTGCTCGTGCCGGAACGCACGCAGCGCAAGCCAACCGAGCAGAATCGTGGCGCCGAGCGCCGGTATCCACCACCACCACGGAAAGATCGGCCCCCAGTTCACTCCCACCGCTCCCGCAGCGTCGCCAGCAGGTGCTCCGGCCACAGTTCAAAGAACCGCTCCGCCCACGCGATGGCCTGCTCGAAGTGGTGCGGCTCCCACTTGGAACGTCCGTCGCTGAAGCAGATCCGGCTGTGCTCCATGTCGATCGCCGGGAGCCCCGGCACCGGTGAGCCCTGCAGGAAGTGGTCCATCATCCGCGGCGTGATCAGGTCGTAGGCGAACCGCTTGTCCGGCGACTTCACGCAGAACTTTTTGCTGAACTCCGACGACTCGAAATCGATGTCGTCGAAACCGATCATGTCCGTGAACTTGTCGAACAGGTTCTCGCGGCGGACCAGCACATCCGGCACGATCCGGTACGGCAACTCGATGATCAGGTAACTGAAGCGGTACGTGGTGGTCGTGGAGGTTTTGCCGTTGCTGCTCGTCACCTTGTACGTGAAGTCGCCGGCCTGGGCGTACGTGTCCTCGCCGAATACCGTGAACGCCCCTGACATCGTGTCGTACGCCGCCCTCGAATGACCCCGTCGGAAGATCTCGAAGTGGGCGTAGCGCTCGTCGTGGTCGCGGTCCTTGTGCTCGCTGAACCGCCAGCCGCGTTTGGCGGCGATGGCGCTCAACGCCGCGATCCGCTCCTGACGCTTCTTGTGGGCATGGATCGCGCCGAGAACGATCAGCACGACCGCAACAATCACCACCAGAACGATGAAGACGCCTTGCATGGCGACAAGTGTACCGGCCCAACGGCCTCGATCCGAGTGCGATGTGGGAGATCAGGCGACCGGCGACGGTCAGACCGTGCCGCGGACCGCCGTCTTGCGACCGGCCTTCTTGCGATCGCGGTGGTGTTCCTTCGGCGTGACGTGGAACGTCACCTTGCAGCGCCCGACCCGCTTCTCGGTTTCCGAGGGCTTGGCCGGCGGCTGGAAGATGTTGATCGTGAGGTCGAGGTTGAACTCGCCGCCGTTCTTGAGCAGTGCGCTGAGTTCCTCGTCCTTGTCGAGCACCCGGTACACCGCCGGGCCGAAGCAGGGGCGCAGGAACTTGTAGTGCAGTTCCTTGCAGACCACCGTGTAGTCCTTGCCGGCCTTCTGGAAGATGTACATGCCGCCGGCGACCTCGGAGTTGCCAAGCAGGGCGGCGCCGGCCATCGCGTTGTACCAGTTCTTGTTGAACCGGCGAAACGGCAGGATGTACGAGTGCTGGGCGTTCGGGCGCTTGGCCATCTTGATGCCGGACTTGAACGCGTACGGCAGGAAGATCAGCGACACCACGCGATGCCAGAAATTGTTGCGGGTCGACAGACGCGAGATGAACGACTCGAGCTTCTCCCACATCGTCTGCTTCTGCGGACGATCGCCACGCTTGGTCTTGCGCGGGTGGGGGCGCTCGGCAGGCACGCCGCTGCTCGAAGCCGTGACCGGCTTGTTGGTCGCGAGCGCCCGGTCGGCGGGCTCGAACCGCTCGCTCGTCTCGGCGTTCTGGACCGCGTCGAGGTCCATCGCGGAGTCATCGCCCGGATTGCGCTTCGTGTTACTCATCGGAATCAAGTATAGCACGCCCGCGGAGCAGGCCGAACGCCCCATATCTGCTGGGAATCCGGCGAGAATCCGGGCGATTCCGCCTCAGCTCAGCGGCTTCTTCTCGCGTTTTCCGGCCAGGTAGCTCTCCATGATCGTCGAGCCGAGGTCCCCGGCGGTGCAGTAGAAGGCCACGCCTCGCCCCAGCCGGGTCAGTTGGTCCACG
>CAXAVQ010000203.1:0-5059 GCA_963971985.1 uncultured bacterium | reverse complement strand
TCTGCACGCTGTCGGTGAGGTTGATCAGCGACGCGGGATCGAAGCTGTGTTGGAACCAGCCGCCCGAAGTCTCGGCGCCGCCGGGGCCGACGGTTTCGACGTTGGTCCAGGTCGCGCCCCCGTCATCGGAGATGTCGATCTGGAAGATGTCTTCGTTCGGAGCCGCGCCGGCGGTGTTGGAGTACCAGCGCCAGTAGCGGATCTGGACCGCGTCGTCGCCGGTATCGGAGAGGTCGAGCACGGGGCTGAAGAGCGTGGTCTTGCCGTTGTCGATGTCGTTCGCGCCGTCGCCGCCGCCGGGGTGTTGGCCGGTGACGTAGCAGAGCGGCCCGAACAGGGCGTCGGCGGGCTGCGCCGAAGTGCCGTTCGGGTTGACGCGCTCCCAGATGCCGCTGGTGGCATCGTCGTCGGGGGCGCCGACCGTCCAGCCGAGGTCACCATCGAAGTTGTCCTCAAGCACGGTCGTCAGGTTCGTGACATCGATCACGAACGGAGCGTCGGCGCCGTACTCGGGAAGCGTGACGGTCTGGCCTCCGGTGGTCTGGGCGCTGAAGAAGACTTCGATCTGTGTGCCGCAGGGTTGGCCGGGCAGGTTGGTGGAGAGATCGCCGGTGCCGCCGATCCCGCCGAGGCTGAGCGTGGTGAAGTCGTCGCCGGGCGAGGTTCGGTAGGAGACGGTGGCCGAACCGGTCGCGAACTGCTCGTTGTTGACCGCGGTGACGGTGATGCCCACAGGCACGGGCGTGTCCGAGTCGGTGAGTGCGGGCAGGGTGTCGGCCTCGATGATCAGCGGGGTCAGCAGGAAGTCGGCGAGCGAGAGCACCCCGGCCACGGTTTCCTGACCGGTCGGGACGATCTGGTCGGGCGGCAGGGTGAAGCCGAACTGGCCGTTGTCGCGCAGTTCGTACGTCCAGCTGAGGGCGTCCAGCTCGTCGAACGACCAATCCGGGGCGGTGCCCGACGCGACGTAAAGGAGGGCGTCGCAACCGAGTCCGGCGGTGTAGTCGGTGCCGTAGACGGAGTCCATGGCTTCTTCCTGGCGGTTCTGCGCGAGGCGGAGTTCATCTTCACGAGGCGGGCAGAAGTCTTCCGAATAGGCCCAGGGGCCGAGGATGAGCTGGCTGAAACTGTGGATGTCGAGGTGGGCCTTAACGTTGGGGAGCGACAGCATGTAGTTCGACAGGTTGGTCGATTCCGGCTCAGAGAACGGCGCGGTGCCGTGGTAGACCTCGCTGGAGGGGTTCGAGGATGCGCCGGGCTGACCCCAGGCGGTGGACCAGTTGCGGTTGAGATCGACGCCGAAGGTGCCGTTGCCGTTGTTGCGCCGGTTCTTGCGCCAGAGGCGTTCGCCGCCGCCGCCCTGGCTGACGGGGAAGGTGTGGTTGTAGCCGTCCGGGTTCACGACCGGGACGATGTAGAACACGAGTTCGTCGAGGTACTCGGTGATCTGGTCGTCGCTGCCGTAGCCGCTGACAAGTTGGTCGGCGAGGAACATCACGCTCGCGGGGCTGATCCACTCGCGTGCGTGTTGGCAGCCGTTGATCACGAATCCGGGACGCGAGGCCTCATCGCCCGCGGGATCGATCTGGTCGAGGTTGGCGATCTTGAGCCCGTAGACGGTGCGTCCCTCGAGCGACTCGCCGATCTCGAATTTCGAGGCGATGGTGGGGTGATCGGCGACGATCTGATCGATGTAGTTGTTGATCTCGCCGATGGTCCGGTAATCGGAGAAGAAGTCGGCACCGGCCTGCACGCGGGCGGCCATGCGTTGCTGGGTCTCCGCGTCTACGAGCGCCTGGACGTTGTTCTGGATGACCTGGTAGTTCAGCCCCAGGGCGTCGAGCTCGTCGAGATTCTCAGCGTCGACGGCGTAGGTCTGCCAGCCAACCGAAGGCCGACAATGGAGCGATTCGCCGATCGCATCGAGCGAGGAGAGCTGGCTCGGAAGGGTCACCATGACCTCGACGAGTTTGTGATTCTCGTACGGCTTGGCGGCCTCGTCGGCGAGCGCGAGGCTGGAGCCGGCGCTCAGGGCAAGGACGGAGGCGAGGGCGATTCGCGTGATCCGGTGCATAGTCTGTGGTCCTTCAGGCGTAAGGGCTTCTCCCTAACATACGGCCGAAACGCCCGATGACTGCACCAAAGGACACGGAGCGGGCGGATTCGGTTGGCCAGAATCGGCGTGCGACCGCTGAGAAACCTGTCTCAGTGGCGATCCTGCCACGGCAGTTCGCGGACGCTCAGCACCCGGAGCGGGCGAGGAGCGAGGGCGACTCCGGAGCCAGACGTCGCGCGTCGGGAAGCCGCGCGCCGCGCCGACGCGAGTGAAGATGCGCGCAACGCGGCGGCCAGCGGGGCCGACTCTGGCATGGTGCCGAGGCTGATGAGGACCACCGACAGGCGACGCCCGCGCCGGGCGTTATGGTCGAGCTCCAGTTCCCCAGCTATGTCCCGAACGGCGCGCGCGAAGGCGTCCTCTATGGCGATGATCGTGTCCTGATCCGTGGGGAGCGTGTCTGGGCTCAGGATCTCCCGGAGTGCGGCGATCTGTGTGCCGGCGTGCTCGCGGAAGACCGCGGTTTCCTCGGGACTGATATCGCGCGGGAGTGGGATCGAGATACTCAGGAGGTTGCGCAGCGAGCGCGTCTCGAGTTGGCGGACCACGGAGCCGGAGGCGCGACGCGCGTGCTCCTGAACCAGCGGGACGTTCAGGGCGTGGGCCATCCGCGCGAGGCCGACGCTGACGGGCACGCTGACAGCGGGTTCGGCTCCGCCCACGGACAGATCGCGGCAGATGGCCCGGAGGTAGTCGTGTGTGGTGTCGAAGACGCCGCGACGCATGATGCGCGAGAGCCCCTCGAAGCGGGGGTCGGATCGGACGTCAGCCTCGGCTTCGCGCACGTATTCGATGGGGGAGTGATCGGCGAACTCGGGTCTGAGCACGCCTTCACGCCAGAGGTCCTGGAGCCATGACCAGCGCTGGATCAGGCGGAGGAACTCGGGGGCGGACGCGGCGGCGGCGTTGACGGATTCGCGGTCGTGGCCTTCCAGGGGTGCGGGGAGGAGCGTGATCGCCGGGCTGCCAAGGAGCAAGGCGACATCTACGACCAGCCCGCGCGCGTCGAGGTCGTACGGGTTCAGGATGAGGGGGAAGGACTGTGGCATGACGCTGAATGGAGGCAGGTCATGCTATGCGGGGCGAGCATCCGACGCCCTGCGGTATTACTGCGCGATGCGCAACTCCGAAGCCCGTTCGAGGCGCATCGCGTTGTAGCGTTGGGCCAGGCGTTTGAGGTCGTCTCGACGGCTGGCGACATCGGGGGGTGTATGCGCGAAGCGGGCGAGGATGTGGTGTGAACCTGAGACCCGCTCGACGCGAGGTGAGAAGTTGTCGTTCTTCGTGAATCGCTGAAGCATGAATCCACTCCTTGGATCCCGCGCTGTTTGGGGCGCGACAGAGACTGTGACGCTCGCCGAGCTCCGCTCGGCCGACGCGGGGAGACTACGAGAAATCGTGCGTTGCGCGCAGCCCTATCGCACGGTCCGAACGGAATAACAGACCGCGGACGTGCGAAAATATCTCTCGTCTGGGTTATTCGGCCCGTGTCATCGCGTCGGAATGCGGTTCTTCCAACCGGACCCGCGCGAGGATGCCGGCGGGCACGCCGTCGGGGTTCGGTAGCGAGATGCGCACGCGGCGCTGCGAGGTGCCGCCTTCGGCGACCTGCGAGAGCGACTTGACGGACGCCTCGCGATAGTCCGTTTGGCCGGGGAGTTGCAGAGATACCCAGACCGTGCTTCCCGGGCGCAACGCCATCGATGCGGACGCCGGGATGGCCGCTTCGATCTCCAGGGGATCGATCGAGACGAGGCGCAGGACGGGCGAAAGGGCTTCGACGGTTTCTCCTGGCTTCGAGATGACGAGCTCGACGTAGCCCGAGACCGGGGCGACGAGGGTGTATTTTTCGAGGATGACCGCGGCGGCCTCGAACTCGAGTTCCGCCTCTTCGCGTTTGAGCTGTTCGATGAGCAGGGTGGCCTCGGCCCGTTCGACCTCGAGCTGCTGGCGGGCGACCTCGCGCTCGTTGACGCCGTCGTCGGCCCGCGCTCGTTTGATGGTCTCGAGTTCGTCGCGCTGGAGCTCGAGCGTGGCTTTGGCGGCGTCGAGCGCGGCGGTGCTGCGCGCGCGGATTTCCGCGAGTTTCAGACGGATGCGGGCGTCGCGGTCGTCGAGGCGGAGCAGCGGGGCGCCGGCCTCGACGTAGTCGCCCGCCTCCGCGAGCGATTCCATGACTCGTCCGGAGATGCTGAAGGCGAGTTCGAGGTCCTCGCTGGGACGGACGATGGCGTCGAAGGCGAGCGGGTCGGCTTTGCGGTCTCTCGGGTTGGTCTGCGCGAACAGCGGCAGGGCGATGAGGCACGCGAGGAGCCCGGCGGCGAGCGTGACGCAGAATCGGGTAGGGGTTGTCATCGGCGTGTCTCCGGCGCGAGGGTGTACACTCGGGGCTGGGCCGAACGGAAGCGGCCGCAGGGTCCATCAGAGGATATCGGCCGGTGGCACGAGAGACGCGCGTAGTTTTCGGGGCGATGACCGGAACGAGCCTGGACGGGGTTGATGTCGCGGCGATTACATGGCCGGTTCACGCTGCAGAACGCCCATCCCTGCTCGCGGTGGTCTCTGCCGAACTCGGGGCATGCCCGGAAGCCCTCGGCGCTCACACATCGCGGCGTTTCGGCAACTTCGTGCTATCGCCGGGGATCCCGATCTCATCGCGGTGCACGGCCAGACGGTGTTTCATGAGCCGCCGCGATCATGGCAACTTCTGAATCCCTGGCCGATCGCCAGCGCGTTCGGCGTCCCGGTGGTTTCCGACCTGCGCGGGTTGGATCTGGCCTGCGATGGGCAGGGGGCACCGATCACGCCGCTGAGCGACTTGGTCTGGTTCGGTGAGCCGGGCGTGCGTCAGGTGGTGCTGAACCTCGGCGGCTTCGCGAACGCGACGCTGCTCTCGGCGGATGGCGATGTCGGAGTGATTGAGGGTTTCGATATCTGCGCGTG
>CAXAVQ010000202.1:0-5062 GCA_963971985.1 uncultured bacterium | reverse complement strand
CTACAACCTCGGCTCCGGCCATGTGACCTCGTTCGCCGATGTCGCGGCCGCCGTTCGCGAAGGCATGGGGCTGTCCGGTTCCGACTTCCCGATCGACTACTTCGAGATGCCCGAGCACATCCGCGCTTTCTACCAGGACTTCACCCAGGCGGATATGTCGCTGACGCAGGACGGCCTGAACTGGAGCCCCGGCGTCGACCCGATCGAAGGCCTCCGCTCCTACGGACGCTGGCTCGCCGATTCCGCCAATCAGCCCGCTGTCGCGTCGGCATGACCGGCCGGATCGCATACCCCGATGCCTCGATCGACGAGCCGGTGTGGTCGCTCACCGGCTCCGAGGGGCTGAAGGTCCATGGCAAGACGACCAGCCCCGCGGGCCCGGCCCGCGCCGTCGCGCTGGTCGTCCACGGCTACACCGGCCATCTCGATCGCAACGTCGTGCCGCTGGTCGCCCGCCAACTCTCAGAACTCGGGTGCCTCACGCACCGCTTCAACCTCGGCCACTGCGGCATCGAGTTCGGCGCCGACCGGATCACGAAACTCGACGAGTTCGAGCGCGACAGCGTGAACCATTCGATGACCGACATCCGCGCCGTCGCCGAGGCCGTTCAAACGGGCACCCTCGAAGGCGACCAACTGCCGTTGATCCTCGTCGGGCACAGCCGAGCGGGCGCGAGCGTGCTCGGCGCGGCGGCCCGCTCGGTCCGGGGCGAGTGGTCCAAGCCGGTCGAAGGCGTCATCACGCTCGCGTCGATAGGCCAATACGCCCGGACCAGCCCGGACCTGCTCAGGCAGGTCGAGGAGCACGGCTATCTCGAGCGCCCCGCCGCCCGCGCCGAAGGCGGCACGGTCCGCATCGGCCGGTCCTGGTACGAGCACGAACTCGACTCGGGCTCCGGCGACCCGTTCCGTTCGGACCTCGCCGAACTCAGGGACCTGCCCGTCGCCGTCATCCACGGCGAGGCCGACACCAGCGTCCCGCCGACCGAGTCCGAGCGGATCGTTGAAATCCTTCGAGAGGCCGGCAACGAGCGTGTGCGGATGCACAAAGTCGCCGGTGCGGACCACAACTTCTCGGCCAAGGGTGTGCTCGGCGACGATCTCCGCTGGGATCGCACGATCGCCGAAGAATTGAAAGAGGCCGTCGGTGACGGCCTCGATCTGATCCTGAATCACTGAGACGCGGTCAGTTCTGCGAACCGGACTCCGCCAGGGCCCGGCGCAGTTTGTCGCTGGTCGACGGCGCCTGTTGCTCCGACTCGTCCTCGATCGGCGTCGGCTTCGCCTCCACGGCTTGCGCCCGCTTGACCGCGCTGTCCTTGATTGAGCCGTCGCCGTGCACGTCCTCGAAGCGGACGCTCACGCGGGTCGAGACGCCGCGCTCCTGCATCGTCACACCGAAGAGCTGATCGGCGATCTGCATCGTCCGCTTGTTGTGCGTGATGACGATGAAGTGGCAGTACTCCAGGAACTGGCGGATGATCTTGCTGAAGCGCTCCACGTTCGCGTCGTCGAGCGCCGCATCCACTTCGTCGAGCACGCAGAAGGGGCTCGGCTTGCTGTGGAAGATCGACAGCAGGAGGGCGACCGCGGTCATCGTTTTCTCGCCGCCGGACAACTGGCTGATCGAGCGGGGCTCCTTGCCGGGCGGCTTGGCTGTCACCTCGACGCCGCTCTCGAGCCAGTCGATCTCGCCGGTCTCGGGATCGGCGATCAGGCGGACCTGGGCCGAGCCGCCGCCGAAGAGGCGTCGGAACATGCCGTCGTTGCCGGAGAAGTGCCCCTGGATGGTCTCGAAGACCTCCTTGAACCGGTCGCGGCTGACGTCGTTGAGGCGCAGGATCAGTTCCTCGAGCTGCGTTCGGGCCCGGTCGATGTCCTCGACCTGCTGGATGAGCAGCTCGTTGCGCCCCGCGAGTTCGTCCTCTTCCTTGATCGAGTCGATGTTCACGTTGCCGAGCTTCTTGATCGCGCTGCGCAGCTCGTTGATCTCCTTCGAGGTCTCCTCGACGTCGATCCGCTCCACATCGCCGTCGGCCATCATCGCACGGTATTCGGCGTACTCGGCCGCGACATCGATCAGCAGCTCTTCCGAGGTCCGCTCCTCGATGTTCTCGCGGCGCACCTCGAGTTCGCGCTTTGACAGCTCCAGACTGTTCCAGTCCCGCTCGATGCGCCCGGCCCGCTGGCGGGCCTCGTCGAGCACCTCGGCGGCTTCGTGCACCGCCTTCGACGCGTCGTCGATCTCGGAGCGGATCGTCTCCAGACCGCTGGCCAGTTCCTGCTCCCGCTCGGTCGCCGAAGCGATCTCGGCTTCCGCATCGCGAATCACCTGGGAGTGCTCGTCGATCTTGCCGAGGCGTAGCCCGTGCGACTCATCGACCCGCTGGCGCTGACGCTCCGCTTCTTCGGACTGCGCCAGCAGCCGCCGGTGTTCACGCTGCGCGGAGGACAGTTTCTCGCTCTGCTGACCAAGGTCCACCCGGACCGCAGTCAGTTTCTCGTTGATCTGGTCCAGTCGCGTCTGTGATGACTCCACCGAGCGTTCGATCTCGTTGACCACGCCAGCCTGCTCGCCGTGCAGCCGATCCAGGCTCTCGAGTTTTTCGCGCAGTTCGCGCTGCTCTTCGTTGAGTTCGGCGATCTTCGCCTCGCACTGGTCGGACTCCGCCTTGAGCTTCGGCTGCTCGCGATCGAGCCGTTCGAGGTCGGCGTTCAGACGCTCGATCCGGGATTCCTCGGCGATCAGCGTCCGCTGTTCGGACGCCTGTGCGCTGCGCAGTTCGGAGAGCTTCCGCTCCAGTGTTGCCGCTGCCTCGTCGATCGATCGCAGTTCGTCACGCTTCGCATCGATCTCGGTCTGCAGGCGGCGCACCTGCTCGGTGAGACTGCTGAGTTCGCTCGCCCGCTGGAGCAGGCCGCTGCCCTCTTCGGTCTCGCCACCGGTCCCAAGCGGCCCGGCGACCACGCGCCCGTCCGGCTCCAGGATCTCGCCGGCACGCGTCACGAACCGAGCGCCGGCGAGCGGCCCCGCGTCGAGCATGATCGCGGTGTCGAGGTCCTTGACGAGGAAGGTCGTCCCGAGCACCCGCGCCACCGCCGGAGCGACCGCGTCGTCGCAGCGCACACGGTCGAACAGCGGGACCACATGATCCGGCACCGAGCCGAGGAACCGGGCCCGGTCGTCCGAACCGCTGTCGGCTATCTCGTCGTTTCGCACCGGCAGGAAGGTCACCCGACCGGGGAGCGTCGTCAGATCACCGCACTCGGCGAGCGAGAACGCCCGGTCCACGACCAGCGCCTGCAGCGTCGCGCCGAAGGCCGCCTCGACCGCCACGGCGTCTTCCGAGTCCACCTCGATCAGGTCCGCGAGCGGATCGATGATGTGCGTGAACACCGCTTCGCCGTCGCCGGGTTCAGCGCCTTCGCGGATCTCATCGCGCCGCTCCAACACCTTGCGCACCGCTTCGCCCAGACCGACGCGCGCGGTCGCCATCTCGTCGAGCGTGGTCCGTCGCGAGTCCAGGCGAGCGAGCTGCTGTTCCTTCTCGCTGAGCGTGGTCGCCAGTGAACGCTGGTCTTCGGACAGCGACGTCGCCGAGTCCACCGCGCTGCCGATCGACCGCTCGAGTTCGTCCACAGCGTCGCGACGCTTCGCGACATCGCCCTGCAGCGCATCACGATCGGTCATCACCTGCTGGCGCTCGTCGTCGAGCGCCTTGGTCCGCCGTTCGAGCGCGTCGAGGTGCTCCTGTTGCTGGGCCAGCCGACGCCGGTCCGCGTCCAGTCGTGCGTTCAGCGAGCCGCGCTCGCGATCGATGTTCGCCACCGCCGAGCGACGCTCCGCCAGTTTCAGTCGCTGGTCCGACAGTTCCGATTGCACCCGCTCGCGATCCGCCGCGACCGAGTCCAACTGCTCCTCGCTCTTGGCGACCAGGTCCTGCAGCGAAGACGCGCTGAGCGCCTGCTCTTCTGCTTCCTTGGTCAGGCGTTCGATCTCGGTGCCGAGCTCGGTCATCCGGTGCTCATCGGCCTCGATCTGCTGGCGGGCCTCTTCGAGCGATCGCTCGGCCATGGTCTTCCGCTGGGCAGCGGACTGGGCCAGATGCTTCGCGCTCGTGTGCTCGCGCTCGATCTCCTCCCGGCGCCGGTGCAGCTTGGACCGATCGAGTTCCTTGGTCTGCTTGTCGTCCTCGAGCCGGGTGACCTCCTCGATCGCTTCGCGCCGGTCCCGCTCCAGCGAGTGCAGGCGGGACGTCAGTCCGTCCAGGCGCTGGCGCAGTTCGTCGTACTGCTCGAACGCCAGCGCGAGCCGGCGCGCCCGGAACTCGATGTCGAGTTCCATGAACCGACGGGCCTTCGCCGCCTGCCCCTTCACGATCCGCAGCCGGCGCTCCGTGGACTCGAGCTGCTCGCGCGTGCGCACGAGGTTCGTCTCGGTCCGTTCCAACTTCCGCTGCGCCTCAATCCGGCGGGCCTTGAACCGGGCGATGCCCGCGGCCTCTTCGAAAAACGTCCGGCGCTCGACCGGGTTGGCCAGCAGCATCGCGTCCACTCGACCCTGCTCGATGATCGAGTAGGCGTCCGCACCGACACCGGTGTCCATGAACAGCTCGCGGATATCCTTGAGCCGGGCTGTCCGTCCGTTGATCAG
The DNA here is from genome assembly GCA_963971985.1 of uncultured bacterium. Classification (GTDB taxonomy): domain Bacteria; phylum Planctomycetota; class Phycisphaerae; order Phycisphaerales; family UBA1924; genus JANSXG01. The sequence goes on along the minus strand of CAXAVQ010000202.1, from coordinate 408 downwards.
GTACTGGCTCTTGCCGTCGCGATACAGCCGACGCTCGACCTCGACCACCTCCGCATCGATCGGCAGGTACCGGGTCCGCCGACGCCGGTCGATGCCGATCGACTGGGCCGCCTCGTCCACCTGCGCGGGGTCGTCGCTCTGCGAATCCTCGTCCTGTTCCTCGGCGGTAGTGGTCTGCAGGGCAGCGCTCATCGCCCGGACCTGCTCCGCCGCCTCGAACAGTTCGGCCTGCGCCCCGTCCAGCATCGGGTTCTCGAACGACAGCGCTACGCTCGCCATGCCGCTGGGCTTGCGACCCGAACTGCCGGCGAAGATGACGTCGGCCATCTCCTTGCCGCGAAGAGACTTCGCCGAGCGCTCGCCGAGCACCCACTTGATCGCGTCAACGATGTTCGATTTACCGCACCC
>CAXAVQ010000201.1:0-5069 GCA_963971985.1 uncultured bacterium | reverse complement strand
CACAACCCGGCGACTGGCCCGACATCCGCCCCGGCAGCATCGCCGACGAACTCGGCTCCGGGTGCCGTGGTCGAAGCGAAGCGCAGGCCACGTCGGACCCACCAACCACCCCCATCGCCATCCTCGGCCTGCCCGACGACACCGGTGTCGCCCTCAACAGCGGACGCGCCGGCGCGTCCGGAGGCCCGACCGCCTTCCGTGCGGCCCTCGCCCGCTTCGGCAACCCGTTCGATGCCGAGACCGGGCGCGCCCTCTCGACCCGCTTCCTCGACTGCGGCGACATCGTCTGCTCGGATCACCCCGACCCCGAAACGCGCCTCCACGAAACCCACGACCGCGCATCCGAGGCGATCGAAGCCCTACACGAGGCCGGCTTCATCACCGTCGGCATCGGCGGCGGGCACGACGGCACATTCGCCTTCGCGCGTGGCCTCGCGCGTCACCTTCAGTCCCAATCGCCCGATGCCCGACTCGGAGGCCTCAACCTCGACCCCCACCTCGATGTCCGCGAAACGACCGGCTCGGGCATGCCTTTCCGCCAGCTCATCGAACAGGGCTTCATGGACCCCGCACGCTTCGTCGAACTCGGAATCGGTCGCTTCAGCAACTCGCGTGAGCACATTGAGTATCTGACGACTCGCAGCGCCCACCTCGTCACGATCGACCGTCTCCTGTCTGATCCGAAGATCGAGGTTGACCGCGCATTCGAGCACGCGTTCGGCTCCGGCGATCCCGGCTTCGTCACCATCGACCTCGACTCACTCGACGGCTCGTTCGCGCCGGGCGTCTCCGCCGTCAACCCGATGGGCGTCACACCGGCGCTCGCCGCAGCGGTTGCCGAACAAGCCGGATCGAACCCGGCGGTCGGCCACTTCGACATCATGGAACTCAGCCCGACGCACGACGACGGTCGAACCGCCCGGATCGCCGCCCTGCTCTTCGTCCACTTCCTCGCCGGCTACGAGAGGCGAGCCCAGGCATGACCGCAACGCTCATCACCAACGCACGCGTGCTCACCCTCGACGGCGCGAAGGCCGCCGGTGAACTGGCGGCATCATGTCCACGGTCCGGGCCGTGCGTCAGGCCAGCCAGTCCGAGCTCACCGAATCACTGCTCGACCGGCTGAACCACATGCTGCGCGAGGGCACGACCGCCGTCGAAGTGAAGTCCGGCTACGGCCTGTCGACCGAAGACGAACTCAAGATGCTCCGCGCGATCACGGACGCCGCCGACCGTTGGCCGGGACACGTCACCCTAACCGCCTGCATCGGCCACGCCCTCGATCCGGATGTCGATCGCGAGACCTTTATCGAGACCACCATCCACGAAACGCTCGATGCCGTGCACGCCGAGTTCCCAGCCGTCGCCATCGACGCCTACTGCGAGACCGGCGCCTGGACCTTCGACGAAACCGTCCGCCTGTTCGAACGCGCGCAGAAGCTCGACCACCCCCTGCGCATCCACAGCGACCAGTTCAACGTGCTCGGCATGACCCGCTGGGCAGTCGAACACCACGCCCTCAGCGTCGACCATCTCGAAGCCACCTCGAAGGACGAACTGGTCCGCCTGGCTGAGTCCGACACCTTCGGCGTCATGCTCCCCTGCTCCGGCTTCCACGTCGATGGTCGCTACGCCGACGGACGAACCTTCCTCGATGCCGGCGGGCGACTGGTCATCGCCACCAACTGCAACCCCGGCTCGGCCCCGACCTCGTCCATGCCCTTCGTTATTGCGCTCGGCGTGCGCCATCTGGGCATCACCGCCGCCGAAGCCATCGTCGCCTGCACGCGAACCGCCGCCGAATTGCTCGGCCTCTCCGATCGCGGTCGCATCGTCCCCGGCATGCGTGCCGACCTCATCCTGCTCCGCCACGCCGACGAGCGCCAACTCGGCTACGAGTTCGGCGGCAATCCCGTCGACGCCGTCTGGTGCGCGGGCGAGCAGGTCGCCCCAGGTGCCTGACAACCGCGCCGAATCGGGTACCCTGTCGCGTCCATGTCACGCATCCCAACCCTCAACGAAACCGACGCCGAGCGGGCCCGCGCCGCAGCAGAGTGCGTCTCGAAAACCCACGAACACCTTGGCAACTTCCTGAAGGCCGGCCAGACACTCGCGGAGATCGACGCCGAGGTCGCGCGCACCCTCGCCTCGCTGGACTGCAAGAGCTGCTTCCTCGGCTACCGCGCCGGGGGCCTGCCGCCCTTCGCGAGCCACGCCTGCCTGAGCGTGAACGACTGCATCGTCCACGGCACCGCCGCGATGTCGCGCACGCCGCTGAAGCCCGGCGACCTGATCTCGATCGACATCGGCGTCTCGCACAAGGGCTGGATCGGCGACGCCGCGTGGACCTACGCCATCGAAGACTACCCCTCCGAGCAGGCACGCAAACTCATGGACGCCGGCAAGGAATCGCTTCGCCGCGGCATCGAGACCATCGCCCCGGGCAAGCAGTTCCTCGACTGGGCGGTTGCCGTCCAGGCCGTCGTCGAGCAGGAGTACGGCTTCAAGTGCGTCCGAGGCCTCGGGGGCCACGGCTACGGCCGCCGCCTCCACGAACCGCCCTACATCGCCAACGTCGCCCCCACCTACCCCGGCGAATGGCCCGAGGCCTTCGGACGCTGGGAGCCGGGCATCCTCGTCGCGCTTGAACCCATGCTCGCCGTCGGAACCGGTCGCACCAAGCAGGACCGCAAGCGCTGGCCGATCTTCAGCGCCGACGGCTCGCTCAGCGTGCACTACGAAGCGGACATCCTCGTCACCGACGACGGCAACGAGAATCTGACCGCCGACATGTGGAACCTGCCCGACATCGTCGGAACCTGAACCGAGTCATTTCAGCGGCTGGTGGATCTCGACGATCAGCGAGTCGTCCTGCGCCGGCCCGGCGCGGAAGCCGTGGACATACTCCAGAAGCGCCGCCGGGAGGTTCTTCTCTCGTTGATCGGCCTTGCAGTGACCGGCGAGAAACTTCTCCACACCCTCGATGCGCAGCATCCGCCCGTCAATGTTCTTCGCTTCGATCGCTCCATCGGTATAGGCGACAAGGGTGTCACCCGATCGGAACGGCAGCGTCTCTTCGATCCCAGTGAAGTGCTCGCCACGCGTCGCGCCGAGCACGATCGTCGTCGATTCGACCGGGTGGATCTTCCCGTCAACCGTGCAGAGGAACCCCGGCGGGTGCCCCGCAGACGCCCAGACGACCGTCTCGGCGTCCGGGTCGAACTTCATCACCATCGCCGTCGCGTAGACCGAGTGCGCCGCGAGGGTGTGGTGCAGGTAGTCGTTGAGTTCGCTGAGCACCTTGCCGGGCGACACACCCCGGTCCATGCTCACCTGTCGCTCGATCTCGCCCTGCAGCCGGTTCACGGTGAGCGCCGCGCTGATGCCGTGTCCGGTGACGTCGATCAGGACCACCATCAGTCCCCGCCCCTCGCCCGCGCCCGTGCTCACGCGATGGGCGAACAGGTAATCACCGCCGATCTGGCGCATCGGCTCGTAGGCGTAGCGCATGCGGATGGGCCCCTCCTCGATCGGCGCAGGGAACATCGCGTCGTGGATCTGCCGGGCGGCGTCAAGCTCATCCTTCATCTCGCCGTACCGGCGCGACACCATCTTGAAGTGGAACTTGGAGCGGAATCGCGAGGTGCGGAGCCAACACACGGCCAGACCCGGCACCGCGATCACAAGCGAGAAGCCGAGCGCGATCGGGACGAGCCAGAGTTTGTCCAGAGAGTAGAACGCGGTCACACCGAGCGTGAGGGCGGCCAGCGGAACGATCGGTCGCAGCGACTCCCGCGGCGTCCACGGCAGGAACAGCGACGCCAGAAAGTGCGTCAGCATGATGCCAAACAGCGCGTTGAATCCGACCGAGACCGCGAACGTCTGCTCTCGGATCCTCTGGTACATGTCCGGATCGGTCCATCGCATCGCCTCGTACCCGAGAACCGTCGCAACGATCCCAAGGGCTCCGTTGTAGATGATCAGTCGCGTCACAAGCGAAAGCAGTTTGTCGCGGGGCATAACCCGGCGACGAACGCGAAGGAACGCCGCGACATAAAGACCTGTCCCGATCAGAATGGCCGGAATGGCGACGGCCTGCTGGGTGATGACACCGGTACGGGAGATGGTGAATCGGACCGTTTCGCGGTCTTCGGCCCCTGACGACGGCTCGTTTGAAGAGGGCGACCCGTTTTCCTCCGATGGCGCGGAGATCGAGGCATCGGGCAAATCCTCCCCGGCCGTCAGCGTCGCGTCGGAGAAGAAGGCGAGGCTGACAAACGCGATGAGGGCAGCAAGGAGCGTCAGGGTGTTCAGGCCGACCGTCGCCCCCGCGTACCACAGGAACCGCCGACGCAGCCAGCGCCCGCGTTCCTGCTCATACTCGTGTCCGAACTCGGTCGTGAATGTCGACGTCACGCCAGTAGGCCCCTTCCTCGTCTAGGGTACCACCGACCGCCAAGCCCTGAGATGTCTCGAATTCGGGCCTACCGGTCGCGTGAGGAGCCCGGGACCCAGAGCACATCCCCGTCGCCGCCGAACTCCGGCAGGTTCGCGATACGGGCCAGCACGAACAGCAGGTCGGACAGGCGATTCAGGTAGACCATCGCCAGCGGGTTCACGGCGTTCGGCTCCGCGTGGAGCAGCGCCGCGACCGCACGCTCGGACCGACGCGTGACCGTCCGGGCCAGGTGCAGATCCGCCGAGGCCTGCGTCCCACCCGGGAGCACGAACGAGTTCAGCGCCTTCAGCCGAGCGTTGTAGGAGTCGATCTGGTTCTCCAGCCGATCGACCTGCCTCTGAACGATCCGCAGCTTCGCTCCCTTCTCGCCCTCGCCGGGCTCGTCGGCCCGTCGCGGCACGCACAGGTCTGCCCCGCAGTCGAACAGGTCGTGCTGGATCGAGGTCAGCAGTTCCGCCATCGCGCCGGGCTCGTCGCCCGACATCGACCGGATGCGGGCGATCGCGATCCCCAGCGTCGCGTTGGCCTCGTCAACCTCGCCGTAGGCTTCCACCCGCAGCGACTCCTTGGGCGTCATGGAACCGTCACCGAGCATGGTCTGCCCGTTGTC
>CAXAVQ010000200.1:0-5095 GCA_963971985.1 uncultured bacterium | reverse complement strand
CCCGTATTTCCAGTGGCACCTCCTGTGACACGACCTCTGACTTCTCGCTCTGCTTCTCCGCCTTGGCGCGGGCCTTGGCGTCCGCGCGTTGCTGGCGTTCGAGGGCGCGGGTGTGTGTCAGGGCCTGGGTCGCGGCGAGTCTCCGGCGGTTCCGCTCGCGTGCGATGACGGCGTCCTGCTTGGCGTCGCCGGTCGGCTCGGGCTCGTCCATCAGCGCTTCGAGGGTCTTCAGCGCCTTGGCCTGGACGCGCAGCGCGACGAGTTCGAGTTCGGCCTTGGCGGCGCGGAGTTGGGTGTCGAGATCGGTGCGGTTCGGTGTGGTGTGCATGTGCATTGTCCTTCCGTAAGAAGGCGCGGGCGGACCCCTGCGGCGCGCGCAGGAGGTGGTGATGCGAAAAGGCATCGCGAGAATCCACAGGAAATACGGGCGGAAAATTTTTTGAGAACGTCAAAAAGTGGCGATGCGCCCGGTCCCACCCGGCGCGCGCCGGGGCGGACTTCCATCGCGGGCGGCACCAAGCGACAATGTCATTCATGCAGTCGCTCGTTCTCGCCTACAGCAGTGACGTGACCCGCAAGAAGCGGGCGAAGTTCGAGTTTGACGAATCGAATCGCCGGCTTCATCGTCCTGAGTGCTTTTCTGATGGCTCCGGCAGCGAGACTGACCCTGGCTTCTACTTCACAGACGTCAGCGGCCGACACTTTGGCGCGTTCAAAGTCGCCAGCGGCATGTATCTGTTCGTGGGCGAGCGAGTAATAGCCCACCCCGATATCTCCGAGATTCGGTACTCGCGGGCCTATCCCGAACGCGATGGAATCGGGGAGGTCGAGGTTCTGGTTCAAATGCTGGACGGCGAAGAACTACGAATCTCTTATGACCTCGACGACCACTTGCGTGACTACTGGACGTACTTCAGTGGTGAACTGGGTGGGTTCTTACTGGACATCTATAACGTTCCAGTTCTCGACCCTGGTGAACGGCTGAAAGGTCTATGGCACGGGATTGGTGGATTTCGAGAATTGCTGTAGCGGTTGGCAGGGACCACCCCCTCATCCGTCAGCCGATCTGCGATCGGCTGCCACCTTCTCCCGCGAGGGGAGAAGGTGGCCGGGGGTGGGCATAGCATCGCGTTCAAAGCAATCGCCCCCCCTACCGACCGACTCCGGAGACGACCGATGAACGACTCCTCGAACGACCCGCTCTTCCAGCCCTACCAGCTCGGGGCGATCACGCTGCCCAACCGGGTGCTCATGGCGCCGCTGACGCGTTCGCGATCGAGCCAACCGGGCGATGTCCCCAGCGACATGAACGCGACCTACTACCGCCAGCGGGCGAGCGCGGGGCTGATCATCGCGGAGGCGACGCAGGTGTCGCCGCAGGGCAAGGGCTACGCGTTCACGCCCGGTATCCACTCCGAGGAGCAGGTCGCCGGGTGGCGGAAGGTCACGGATGCCGTCCACGAGGCCGGCGGGCGGATCCACCTCCAATTGTGGCACGTCGGGCGGATCTCCCACCCCGAGCTGCAGCCCGGCGGCGAGAAGCCCGTCGCGCCCAGCGCGATCAAACCCGAGGGGGCCCAGACCTATATCAGCAAGGACTCGGGCATGGTGGACATCCCCGAGCCGCGGGCGCTCGAGACCGACGAGATCCCGGGGATCGTGGAGCAGTTCCGAAGCGGCGCTGCGAACGCGAAGGAGGCCGGCTTCGACGGCGTCGAGATCCACGGCGCCAACGGCTACCTGATCGACCAGTTCCTGCGCAGCGGCACGAACCGTCGCACCGACGAGTACGGCGGGAGCATCGAGAACCGAATCCGCCTGCCCCTGATGATCACCGAGGCGGTCATGGGCGTCTGGGGAGCGGACCGGGTCGGCATCCGACTGAGCCCGACGGGTAGTTTCAACGACATGCGCGACGACGACCCGGTGGAGACCTACGGCAGACTCGGCGAGAAGCTCGGCGAGATCGGCATCGGCTATGTGGAGGTGGTCGAGGATTCGTTCCAGGGAAACCACAAGAACGGTCGCCCCGAGTCGGTGATCGACGCGATCCGGTCCGGGTACACCGGGCCCTACATCGGCAATGGCAACTACGACGCGGACGAGGCACGCGAACGGATCCGCAGCGGACGCTGCGACCTGGCGAGTTTCGGACGCCCGTTCATCTCGAACCCCGACCTGCCCGAGCGGTTCCGGCAGAACGCCTCCCTCAACGAGTGGGACAGCGACACCTTCTACGGCGGTGACGAGCACGGGTACATCGATTACCCGTCGCTGGACGAGTCGAGCGCCCCGGCCTGAAGCCATGAAGCAGGTCGCCGGTTCCGCCGATACCCTGAGCGGTGATGGGGAAGACGCCCGGCGATGACACTTCGAGCGCGCCGCTCCGCTTCGGGCCTCCGAAGGGGGGTTATTTTGGGCGCAGTCGCACGCCGCTGCATGTGCTGGTGTTCCTGCTGCCCCTGATCATCTTTTATGAGGTCGGTTCGGCGATCTGGCTGGCCGGGTCGGACGGGGCGCTGGCTCAGGACATCCGGGCGAGGCGGATCATCGCGCAGCTCTTCGACTCGTTCGGGATCTACGGCGTGTACCTGCCGGGCATCCTGATCCTGGTGGTATTGTTGATCTGGCACGTGCTGACGCGGGACCCGTGGCGGGTGCGCCTGAAGACGGTCGGCGGGATGTGGGTGGAGGCCCTGGTCTGGACCGTGCCGCTGCTGGTGCTCGGGCAACTGCTGTACCGGCTGCTGATCGGGAACGGAGCGCCGACCGTCGTCGGGGCGGGGCCGGAATTGATCGCGCTGGCTGGCGATGCCATCAGCGGGCACTCGATGGGGGCGCGGGCGACGATCTCGATCGGGGCTCTACGAGGAACTGCTGTTCCGGATGGTGGCGATCGCGGTCATCCATCTGCTGCTGGTCGATGTGGGCGGGCTGAAGAGCTCGACGGGGACGATCGCGGCGGTGGTGATCTCGTCGGCGATGTTCGCGGTGTACCACGATGTCGGCGTGCTCCCGGGCGGGCCGAACTCGATCCAGTGGGCGGAACTGATCTTCTTCTTCGGCGCGGGCCTGTACTTCGGGGCGCTGTACATCGCCCGGGGGTTCGGGATCGTGGCGGGCGTGCACGCGCTGTACGACCTGGCGGTGCTGGTGGTGATTCCCGGGACGACGAACTGATCCGGGCGCCGTTTGCCTCGGCCGGAGCGGATACACTTGCCTCCTATGGCATCGGGCAAGACCAAACCGGCGTTGGAGATCGTGGAACCCATCGGGTCGCGCGTGCTCATCCGCAAGGATGAGGACAAGAAGCAGACCAAGGCGGGGCTGCACCTTCCCGACAAGATCGAGATCCCGACGCTGACGGGGCGGGGGGTCTCGATCTCGGCGCAGGTCGCCGGCGATGACGATTACCCGATCCGCCAGTACGACCGGGTGCTGTTCAACCCGAAGCACGGCATCCCGGTCGATTTCGAGGGCGACAACCGCCTGTTCGTGATCCCGGTGGAGGACGTCGTCGCGGTGTTCCGCAAGGCCGAAGAGACCGACGCGTGAGCCTATGAGCGACGCCTCGGCCTATCTGGACACCCTGCGCAAGCCGCTGGGCAAACTGCCGGACCCGCTCCCGCTGCGCACGCTGGCGGACGTGACCGGCGAGGCAGCCCCCCGCTTCAAGTGCGCGATCATGCCGCCGGGCTCGAAGAGTCTGTCGAACCGGGCGCTGCTGATCGCGGCCTTGGCGGAGGGGGACTCGCTGATCAAGCGTCCGCTGCTGGATGCGGACGACGCGAAGCGGATGCTGGGCGCCTTGCGGACGCTGGGTGTGGGCGTGGAGGCGCACCCCAAGGGCGACTTCGTGGTGGTGCGCGGCGCGGGGGGTGAACTTCGCGGCGGGTGCGAACTGTTTCTGAACAACGCCGGGACGGCGACCCGGTTCCTGACGGCGGCTTCGGTGCTGGCGCACGGGCCGGTGGAGATCGACGGCAACGAGCGGATGCGCGAGAGGCCGCTGGGCGAACTGATCGGGCTGCTGCGCGAACTGGGGGCCGAAATCGAGGAACTGGGCGAGCCGGGGTTCGTGCCGATCCGTATCGAGGGCCACGGGATGCTGACGGGCGGGGAGATCGTGATCCCGACGACGCAGTCGAGCCAGTTCGTCTCGGCGCTGATCATGGTCGCGCCGTGGTTCGAAGAGGGGCTGACGATCCATCTGGAGGGGGAGATCACCTCGGGCTCGTACATCGACATGACCACCGGCCTGCTGGCGGGGGTCGCTGGGGCGGAGGTGATGGTCTCGGAGGACGGGCGGACGATCGAGATCGAGCCGGGCGGGTACGGCTGCTTCGAGTACGAGGTGGAGCCGGACGCGTCGGGCGCGACCTATCTGTGGGGAGCCGCGGCCCTGTTCCCGGGGTCGCTGTGTCGCGTGCCGGGGATGCACTTCACGGCACTGCAGCACGATGCCCGGTTCCCGATGGTGCTCCGGCGCATGGGTTGCCCGATCGAGTACTCGGGCGGGTCGGGCAACGTGACGGGGGCAAAGGTGCTCGAGGGCCTCGACGAGGCGGACCTGTCGCAGATGCCGGACACGGCGATGACCCTCGCCGCGGTCGCGGCGTTCGCCAACGGGCCGACGCGGATCACCGGGCTTCGCACGCTGCGGGTGAAGGAGACCGACCGGATCGAGGCGATCGCGACGGAACTGGCGAAGATCGGCTGCCGCGTGGACACGAAGGCCGACGAACTGACCATCACGCCCCCGGATGGCGGGGTGGACTGCTCGCCGGGCTGCGAGCCCGTGACCTTCGACACCTACGATGACCACCGTATGGCGATGAGTCTGGCGCTGGTGGGGCTGCGCCGCCCGAACGTGTTCATCAACGATCCGGGGTGCGCGAACAAGACCTACGCCGGGTTCTGGGCGGATCTGGCCTCGATCTACGAGGCGGCCCGGTAGGGTCGGCCGGCCCGAGCGCCCCCGGGAGTCGCACGACGGGGCGGATCGGGCGATACTGGGCGGTTCATGTCCTCTCCCGGCCAGCGTAAACGAAAGAAGCGACCCCGCACCTTCTGGGGGTTCGCCCGCGAGCTAGAT
>CAXAVQ010000199.1:0-5149 GCA_963971985.1 uncultured bacterium | reverse complement strand
TCGTCTTCTATCGCGGCAGCTGGTGCCCGTACTGCGAGAAGGCCCTCGACGGTTGGGACGAACAACTCGATGAACTCAACGCGTCGGGCGGGCGACTCATCGCGCTCACCCCGGACGCTCCGAGCAACGTCGCCGAGACGCTGACGAAGCAGGACCTCGGCTTCACCGTGCTTTCGGACGCGAACGGAGAAGCGGCCCGCGCACTCGGCGTGAACTTCATCGTGGACAGCGCGACGCGTTCACGGTATCTCGGCTACGGCATCGATCTCGAGAAGTCGAACGCGAACGGGCTCTGGCAACTGCCTCACCCCGGCACGTTCATCATCGATCGCAGCGGCACGGTGCGCTACGCGAACGTGAGCGCGGACTACCAGAACGGTCGTGCCGACCCCGCCGAGGTCATCGCGGCGTACCGGCGCATCGCGGGATGACGGACCGGCAGCCTAAGGCTTCGCCGGCAGCGAAGACATGATGTCGACGAGCGTCGAGGCGTGCGTGGCGATCGCGAAACGCTGCGCGTGCTCCGGTCCGGCCTGACTCATCGCGCGATAGCGCTCCGGGTCCGCGACGGTCCGGAGCATGGCTTCGGCGAGCGACTTCGGGTCCTCGGGTTTCACGAGCACGCCGTTGAGCCCGTCGGCGACCGACGCGCGACAGCCGCCGACGTTCGACGCGATCACCGGCAGACCCAACGCCGCAGCGGACACGTTCACGCGCCCGAAGCCCTCGCTCTTGGTCGCGAGCACGAACACGTCCGCGACCCGGAGAGAGGGGACGACGTCGTCGACCCAACCGGCGAACTGGACACGATTGGCAACCCCGCACGCGTGGGCCTCGTGTTCCAGCCGGGCCCGATCCGGTCCGTCGCCGAGGATTTGGAGCGTCGCGTTGGGCAGGCGCTGGCCGAGCATGCTGAAGGCGCGGATCAGCGTCGTGGTGTCCTTGTGCGTCTCCGAGAGGCGCGTGGCCGTGACGAAGCGCGCCCAGTCCGGGTCCGGGCAGCGCCGGTCGAGATCGCTGGGGATCGCGCGGGGCAGTCGCATGCCTGCGTCGATGAACAGGAAGTTGCTCGCCAGCGACGGGATGAGTTCCGTGAACAGATCGACCATCGCCGGCGAGAACCCGACGGCTCGGTAGAGGTCCTTGGGGCGTGAGCGGTAAAACATCTTGCGCCCGAACCCGATCTTGAGCCGGCGCGGGATCGCGTGGATCGACTCCACGATCGGCAGTTTGCTGCGGACGATCAGTTTGGCGACGCGTGTGTCCGGCGGGAAGGAACCGGAGAGCAGTTTGATCGCGTTGGCTTCCGACTCGCGGATCGCTCGGTCGACCGAGGCGCTGGTGAGTTCGTCGGTGAGTTCGACCTGAACGCCCCCGTTGAGCAGTTCCTCGCGGATCGCCCGGACGCCCTCGCCGTCGACCGTGTGGAGCATGACGCGGTGCCCCTGTTCGACGAGCGCGATCGCCAGATCGCGCGTGTAATCGGCGAGCCCGCCGGCTCCGATGCGGGCCGAGAGCATGAGGATGCTCATCAACGGGCGGTCCGAGACCGGCTCCGCAGCGATGGCCGTCGCTGGCTGCGCGGGTTGTTCGAGGGTCTCGGGCACGCCGTATGGTACTGACCAGACGGGACTTGGCGAAATCACCCGATCGTGCGTGGTGGCGAAGCATGGCAGGAGGTGCCGGATGTATCGTGTGCAGCACCTGTGAGGAGGGGGCGAGACGTGCCCGATAGCCAGATCACCGATGTGCTCGCGAGCGTGACCTACGCCGATGTCCGGAACGCCGCCGAACGTCTGGCGGGGGTCGCCAATCGCACCCCGGCCCAGACCTCACGGACCCTCGACGACATGCTCGGAGCACGGGCCTGGTGCAAGTGCGAGAACTTCCAGCGCGTCGGCGCGTTCAAGTTCCGCGGCGCGTACAACGCGATCGCGACGCTCGATGAGCAGTCGAAGCGGCGCGGCGTGCTGACCTACTCGTCCGGCAACCACGCCCAGGGCATCGCCCTCGCCGGGCGAATCCTTGGTGTGCCGACAACCATCATTATGCCCACCGACGCCCCGCCGGTGAAGATCGACGCGACGAGGGGCTACCTCGGGCCGGGCAGCGAGGTCGTGCTCTACGACCGGGAAACGACGACCCGCGAGGAACTCGGCGAGCGCATGAGACGCGAACGCGGATTGACCCTCATCTCCCCGTACGACCATCCGAAGGTGATCGCCGGCCAGGGCACGGTCGCGAAGGAACTCGTCGAGGAGATGATCGATCGCGACGGCGGAACGCCCGACCTGCTCTTCGTTTGCTGCGGCGGAGGCGGACTGCTGAGCGGCTGCGCGATCGCGAGCAAGGCACTCGCACCAGAGTGCCGAGTGATCGGCGTCGAGCCCGCAGAGGCCGACGACGCGACGCGCAGCTTTCGAACGGGCGAGCTGCACACGGTCCACAACCCGCCGACGATCGCCGACGGGGCGCGGACGCCATCGCTCGGTCGCTACACGTTCCCGCTGGTCCGAGAGCACGTGGACGACATGATGACCGTCAGCGAAGCGGAGATCGCATCCGCGACGCTCTTCGCGATGCGCCGGATGAAGATCGTCATCGAACCAAGCGGCGCCCTGGCGCTCGCCGGTGCGCTGCAGATGGCCGAGGAACGGCCGGATGAGATCCGCGGGCGCCGGATCGGCATCGTGATCAGCGGCGGGAACGTCGATTTGTCGATCATCCCCGAACTGAAGCGACTCGCCGGAGAAGCGGAGTGAGCAGGGTCCACGACGACGGTGTGTCGCGTTGCGCGTGGTGCACCGATGACGAGATCTATCGGCGGTACCACGACGAGGAATGGGGCGTGCCGGTGTACGACGATCAGCGACTCTTCGGCATGCTGCAGCTCGAAGGCGCACAGGCCGGGCTGAGCTGGCTGACGGTGCTGCGCAAGCGCGAGCGGTATCTGGAAGTGTTCCACGGCTTCGACATCGAACGGTGCGCCGCGATGACCGATCGTCAACTCGAGCGGCTGCTCAAGGACCCCGGCATCATCCGCAACCGCTTGAAGGTGTACGGCGTACGCAAGAACGCACGGGCGACGATTGAACTCGCCGAACGCGAGGGCACGCTTTCTGACTACCTCTGGTCGTTCGTCAGCGGCGAACCGATCATCAATCGCCCGCCGACGATCAAGGACATCCCCACGACCTCCACCGAATCCGACGCGATGAGCAAAGCACTCAAGACAACCGGCTTCACGTTCGTCGGCTCGACCATCTGCTACGCGTTCATGCAGGCCGTCGGCATGGCCAACGACCATACGGCGGGCTGCTTCCGGTCGGCCGCTAACTGAACAGGCCCCGACGCCGAAACGCCGGGGCCTGTTGTTGACCCGGAATGAGAAATCGGTGCTCAGGCCTCGGGCCCGGTCATGCGACGCGTCATCCGTTGCTCGGTGACCGCGGTGTAAGCGGCGTCGAGGGCTCGACGGAGGATCCACGCGCTCTCTTCGGCGTCGTGCTCGTCGCGGGCGGCGGCGAGGGCGCGGGTGAGAACCGGACGCAGGTGCCCGGGAAGTTGATCGCCCTTCAGTTCGATCAAACTCTCGACGGCGATCTCGTAGATCGCGACACAGGCATCTACATTGCCGTTGTTGAAGAGCGGTGCACCGCGCTCGATCGCGGACTCGATGACGCGAGTTGCACCGGTGGAACGGGCCGTCAGGCTGTCGGGGATCAGCACCCGATCGATGACGTGGACCACACCGTTGGAAGCCTCGATGTCATTGGCGAGCACGCGCGATTCGTCGATGAAGAGTGCGCCGTCTCGAAGTGTCGTCTCGACCGCCTCTCCGTTAAGCGTCTTGGCGGACTGGGCCGCGATCGCGTCGGACGCGAACACCGGACCCTCGACGACGTGGTAAAGGAGCAGCGACTTCAGCGCCTCGCGGTTCTCGGGACGCAGCAGGCTCTCGACGGTGCCGTCGGGCAGGTTGGCAAACGCGTCATCGGTCGGGGCGAAGACCGTGAGTGAACCCGCCCCGGAAAGTGTGTCCACCAAACCGGCCGCCTCCGCCGCGGCGAGGAGCGTCTTGAACTGTCCCGCTTCGCTCGCGACGTCCACGATCGTCTGTTTGGTGGGGATCAGAACGGTATCAATCACGTGGATCACGCCGTTCGACGCGCGGATGTCGGTCGCGGTGATGACTGAGTCGTTCACACGAACTTCACCGTCGCCGATGCCAACGCGGATGCGCTGGCCGGAGAGCGTGGTGAGCGTGCGTCCGCCGATCAGGTCTTTCGCGAAGAACTCGCCTTCAACGACGTGGTACTTCAGGACCTGCTGCAAGCGTGGTCGGGAAGCGGGTTGGAGCGTGTTCGCCAACGCGTCCTGGTCGAGCTTGCCGAACGCGTCGTCGGTCGGCGCGAACACCGTGAACGGACCGCCGGACGCGAGCGGCTCGACGAGTTCCGCCGCGGTGAGCGCGGTGGCGAGCGTGTTAAGCGCACCGGCTTCGACCGCTGTCTCGACGAGGTTAGAGCCTGGCTCGTGCACCATCGAAGTCTGCACGATCCGGGCGTTCGGCGTCGATGACACCGCCGACCCGACTCCAAAGACAAGCGCACTGATCGCGCCCCACGCAGTAACTGCAAGGTTCATGACTGACTCCTTCAAACCTGTTTGAGATGAGGGGGCCGCCGAAGGCCCCGCACGGGAGGGTTCGGACTGTCCCGGTGCCCGGATTCAGTCAACCCGATCGATTGATAGATCCTCAAAACGAAAACACCCCGCCGGATATGGCGGGGTGTGCGGTTCGATTGGCAGATACGCCGGTTAGTTGAGGCCGATCAGAGCACCGACTTCGGGCCCGTACTTCACG
The DNA here is from genome assembly GCA_963971985.1 of uncultured bacterium. Taxonomy (GTDB): domain Bacteria; phylum Planctomycetota; class Phycisphaerae; order Phycisphaerales; family UBA1924; genus JANSXG01. Next base: position 282 of record CAXAVQ010000199.1, on the reverse strand, counting down.
AACAGTCCGGCGAACACGACCGAGACGATCGAGATCAGCTTGATCAGGATGTTCAGCGCGGGGCCGGAGGTGTCCTTGAAGGGGTCGCCGACGGTGTCGCCCACCACGGTTGCCTTGTGGTCTTCCGAACCCTTGCCGTAGACGATCGTCGAGCCCTTGCCGGCGGCGACGAACTCGTTGGCGCGATTCATGATGGCCTCGCGAACCTCGGCGGGAACCTTCGAGCTGTTGCCGGTTCCGGCGACCATCTCGTCCGCGGTGGTCTTGCCGTAGGACTCGAGA
>CAXAVQ010000198.1:0-5189 GCA_963971985.1 uncultured bacterium | reverse complement strand
CGCTCGCCATTGTGGGGTCGCGAGCCGGGTGTGTATTCAGTCAGTGTGCTGGGTGGGGAGCACGCCGAGGAGCAGCTTGTCACCCGCAACGGGTCCGAGCCGCAGTTCGGCGATTCGAACGACCGGGTGTTCGTGACGCGTCGTTCGCCCGGCAAGGATGCGGACAACACCTCGCTGGTCTCAATCAAACTGTCTCGTGACGCCTCGGCGAACCAGATCGAGGATGCCGACGAGCGGACGCACTACACGAGCACGTGGGCGAGCGATTTCGTGGTCTCGCCCGACGGCGGGCGTGTGGCGTTCGTCGAGCGGTTCCACGTGTTTGTCGCGCCGTTCGTGAACTCGGGTAGGCCGGTCGCGGTCGGCCCGGACGCGTCGAACCTGCCGGTGCGCCGCGTCTCGAAGGCGGCGGGCGAGAATATAGCCTTCGACCGTGACGGTTCGGCGCTGTACTGGTCACTCGGTCCCGACCTGTTTGAGGCGGATGTCGATGCCGCGCTGTCGAGGGCGTCGGACGCCGAGGCCCCAGAGCCGGTGCGCACCTCGCTCGCGTTCAGTGTGGCGCACGATGTGCCCTCTGGTACCGTCGCGCTGGTCGGCGGCACCGTGCTGACGATGGCCGGCGACCCCTTCGACGATGACCTCGGGGTGATCGACGACGGTGTGGTGGTGATCGAGGGCAACCGGATCGTCGGTGTGGGAGCCCGTGGCGATGTTCGCATTCCAGCGGATGCGCACGTGATGGACATCACCGGTCAGGTCGTGATGCCCGGGTTCATCGAGGCCCACGCGCACGGGGCCCAGGCCACCAGCGGGCTGACGCCGGAGCAGAACTGGGTGGACCTGATCCGCCTGTCGTTCGGCGTCACGACGATCCATGACCCGTCGAACGACACCAACGCGATCCATACGGCCCGCGAGATGACGATGGCGGGTGATCTGGTCGCCCCGCGCACGTTCTCCACCGGCACGATCCTGTACGGCGCGACCGGCGGGTTCAGGGCCGAGATCGACTCGCTGGACGATGCGAGGTTCCATCTGGAGCGGATGAAGGCGGTGGGGGCGTTCAGCGTGAAGAGCTACAACCAGCCGCGGCGCGACCAGCGTCAGCAGGTGATCGCCGCGGCGAGGGATCTCGGCATGCTGGTTGTGCCCGAGGGCGGATCGACGTTCATGCACAACCTGACGATGATCGTGGACGGTCATACCGGCATCGAGCACACGTTCCCCGTCGAGATGGTCTACGACGACGTGAAGGACCTCTGGGCGCCGGCGAAAGACGCGTGGCCGGAGACACACGGTGTCGGTTACACCCCGACGCTGAGTGTGGCGTACGGCGGTGTCGGTGCGGAGCACTTCTTCTACGAGCGTGACGATCTCTACAACCACCCGAAGCTCGGGGAGTACTTCCCGCCGCAGTTGCTGTTCTCGCGGACTCGCCGGCGGATGAAGATCGCGCAGGAAGACTATGCGCACTTCGATACCGCCCGCATCTGTGACATCGCGGTCGGGCTGGGCATCAACGTGCAGCCGGGCGGGCACGGCCAGCTTCAGGGGCTGAACACACACTGGGAGATGTGGGCGATGTCGCACGGCGGCATGTCGAACGACGAGGTGCTCAGTGCGGGGACGGTGCTCGCGGCGCGCCACCTGAAGATGGATGCCGACCTTGGCACGATCGAGGCCGGCAAACTCGCTGACCTGGTGGTGTTCCAGCCGGACCGGGACCCGCGTCAGAACATCCGTGACACGGAGTTCGTGCAGTACACGATCGCGAACGGGAGGGTCTTCGACGCGACGACCATGAACGAGCTTGGCAACCACCCTCGCGAGCGCGAGCGGATGTTCTGGGAGCAGCCGGGGGTGGGGTACACCAACCTCCCGGCGACTGGAGCGCAGTTCGGCTGCCACGGGTGCGGCTACCCGAGCTTCTGCTCGTGGATGCACGAGGGGGCGACGCCCTAACGAGGCGAGTTGAGTTTCTGGACGAGTTCGGCGAGGGCCTTGACGTCCTTCGCCGAGATCACGCGATCGATGTCGGCCGGTTTGATGTCGGTCTGCCGTAGAGCCGTCTCAGCGCGTTTCCATAGGGTGTCCGCCTTCTTGTCGGACTCGCAGAGGTACAACTCGGTGACCAGCTCGCCGAGCTTGGTCGCCATGATCGTGTCCTTGTGGTCGTAGTACCGGTCGACGATCTTCTTCTGGTGGCGGCTGAGCGGTTCGCCTCTGGGCATGTTGGCTCCGATTCATGGGTGCAGGGTTCGGAGTCCGATCGTACCCTGTCTGCCTTAGCCGGCAACGAAGGAGGCCTCGGTGAACGCGCGGGAAGTGAACTTTGACGGTCTGGTGGGTCTGACGCACTCGTACGCGGGGCTCGCTTCGGGGAATCTCGCTTCGGCGAAGAACGCGCTGCAGACCTCGAACCCGCGATCGGCGGCGCTCGAGGGCCTGGCGAAGATGAAGAAGTTGGCCGATCTGGGCATCCCGCAAGCGGTGCTCCCGCCGCACGAGCGACCGGACCTGACGGAACTGCGCCTGACCGGGCATCGCGGGAGCGACGCGGAGGTTCTGGAGGCGGCTTCGAAAGAAACGCCGTCGTTCCTGCTGGCGTGTTCGAGCGCGTCCGCGATGTGGACGGCCAACGCCGCGACCGTCAGCCCGAGCACGGATACGTGGGACGGGCGGGTGCACATCACGGTGGCGAACATGATGAGCCACTATCACCGGAAGATCGAGGCGCCGACAACCGGGCGTATCCTGCGATCGATCTTCAACGACGACGGGTTCTTCTGCGTGCACGATCCGTTGCCCTCGATCACGATGTTTGCCGACGAGGGCGCGGCGAACCACACGCGCCTGGCGAAGCGGCACGAAGACCCGGGGGTCGAGTTTTTCGTGTTCGGCGACTACACGATTGACGCGGACGCCGCGGCCGGTTCGCCCCAGCAGTTGCCCAAACGGTTCCGGGCGCGACAGACGTATGAGGCGAGCCGTGCGATCGCACGATCGCACGGGCTGGACCCGGAGCGGATCGTGTACGCGCAGCAGGCCCCGGACGCGATCGACGCTGGCGTGTTCCACAACGACGTGATCTCCGTGGGCAACGAGAACGTGCTGATGTACCACGCCGGCGCGTTCGTGGGCAGCGATGAGGTCATCGGCGAACTCGAGAAGCGGATGAAGGCGCTCGGGGCGGACCTGGTGCCGATCCGGATCGATGAGCAGCAGATCTCGCTGGAGGATGCGGTCTCGACGTACATGTTCAACTCGCAGCTGGTGACGAAGCCCGACGGCAAGATGCTGTTCGTTACGCCGCTCGAGTGCCAGGAGCACGACGCGGTTCGTGAGACGCTGGAATCGATCGTCGCCGCGGACAACCCGATCGACGAGATCGCGTATATCAACGTGCGCCAGAGCATGCGAAACGGCGGCGGTCCGGCGTGCCTGCGTTTGCGAGTGGTCCTCAACGATGCGGAACTGGCGCGCCTGACGGCTTCGGTGCTGCTGACCGACTCGCTCTACGAGTCGTTGGTGGCCTGGGTCGGTACGCATTACCGCGATGCGCTCGACCCGGAGGATCTTTCGGACCCGCGTCTGCTCGCGGAGGGACGGACCGCGCTTGACGAGTTAACGCAGCTGCTTGGGCTCGGGAGCATCTATCCGTTCCAACTCTGAGCCGGTCGGACGTGCCGTCGGGGCTCCGGGCGGGTAGGTTTTGGAGCCGGGATCAGCACTATTCGGAAAGGCAACGCCCAATGGACAGCAATTCGATCGAGTCGGTGCTTCACGAGGACCGGAAGTTCGCCCCGCCCGCGGCGTCGGATGTGGGCGCTTCGCGATGGCTGGTCTCGTCGATGGAGGAGTACCGCGCGATGTACGAGCGGTCGATGAGCGATCCGGAAGGCTTCTACGGGGAGGTCGCCGAGGAACTGCACTGGTTCGAGAAGTGGGATTCCGTGGTCGAGTTCGAGGCGCCGGACGCGAAGTGGTTCGTCGGCGGCAAGACGAACCTCTGCTACAACTGCGTGGATCGTCATGTCGAGTCCGGGCACGGCGACCAGACCGCCATCGTCTGGGAGGGCGAGCCGGTCGGGAGCGGCGGGCCTGAGGTCAAACAGATCAGCTACGCCGACCTGAAGGAGCAGACCGCGAAGTTCGCGAACGTGCTCCGGTCGCACGGCGTGAAGAAGGGTGATGTCGTCACGATCTACATGGGCATGGTGCCCGAACTCGCGGTGGCGGTGCTGGCGTGCGCACGGATCGGCGCGGTGCACTCGGTAATCTTCGGCGGCTTCAGCGCCCAGGCGATCGTGGACCGCGTGGTGGATGCGCAGTCGAAGGTCATTGTGACATGCGACGGGTCGTGGCGTCGCGGGAAGATCGTGCCCCTCAAGGCAAATGTCGACGAGGCGATCGGCCTGCTCAAGGAGCAGGGCGAGTCGATCGTGGAGCATGTGTTCTGCGTCGGTCGCTGCCACAACGACATCGCGTGGGGCGAACTGGACCGGTGCTGGACCGAGGAGATGAGCAAGGCGAGCGACGACTGCCCGTGCGAGGCGCTCGATTCCGAGGACATGTCGTTCCTGCTGTACACCTCCGGATCGACGGGCAAGCCGAAGGGCATCGCCCACGCCATCGGCGGGTACATGGTGCACACGTACCTCACCAGCAAGTACACGTTCAACCTCATCCCTGATGAGGGACAGGTGTACTGGTGCACGGCGGATGTCGGCTGGATCACCGGGCACAGTTACATCCTCTACGGCGTGCTCCCGAACCGGGTGCCGACGCTGATGTACGAGGGCGCTCCAAACTTCCCGGCAGAGAATCGGTTCTGGGACATCGTCGAGCGCCACAAGGTGACGCAGTTCTACACCGCGCCGACCGCTATCCGAGCGTTCATGAAGTGGGGCGACGAGCACCCGGAGGGGCACGACCTGTCGTCGCTGCAGGTGCTCGGGACCGTCGGCGAGCCGATCAACCCCGAGGCGTGGATGTGGTATCGCGAGAAGATCGGTCGGGGCGTTTGCCCGATCGTGGATACGTACTGGCAGACCGAGACCGGCGGGCACATGATCACGCCGCTGCCGGGCGTGACGCCGACGAAGCCCGGTTCGTGCACGCTGCCGTTCTTCGGCATCGACGCGGCGGTCGTCAGCACCGACGGCAAAGAAGTTCCCGCGAATTCG
>CAXAVQ010000197.1:0-5328 GCA_963971985.1 uncultured bacterium | reverse complement strand
TCTCCACGCCGCGGTTCACAGGCCCCGGATGCATGATTACGGCCTCTGGAGCCAGTCGATTAAGACGCTCTCTTGTCAGGCCGAATCGACGGTGGTATTCGCCCATTGACGGATACAACTGCCCGTTCTGGCGTTCGAGTTGGACACGCAGGAGGTAGACGACCTGCACCCCGGTCAGCCCGGATTCCAGTTCGTGATGGACGTCCAACCCCGATTCCGCAAAGCCCGGCGGCAGAAAGGCCCTCGGACCGACCAGGCGCACCCTCGCCCCGGCGAGCATCCAGATCGCGAGGTTCGATCGGGCCACCCTGCTGTGGGCGATATCACCCACCACCGCGATCGACACACCCGACAGGTCCACGAGTGACTGCGATCGGAACCGGTCCATCAGCGTCATCGCGTCGAGAACCGCCTGGGTGGGGAGCTCGCGGGCTCCGTCTCCGGCGTTGATGACCGATGCCCCCGTATTCGCGGCGACAACCTCGGCGGCTCCCGCGCGGGAATGGCGAACGATGACGACATCCGGCTGCATCGCATCGATCGTCCGAACCGTGTCCGCGAGGGATTCCCCTTTCGAGACCGAACTCGAGCCGACCTCAAGGTTCACCACGCCCAAACCAAGCCGACGTCCGGCGACCTCGAAAGAGGTCCGGGTGCGAGTCGAAGCCTCGAAAAACAGGTTGACCTGCAGGCCGGCCCGATCCGGGCTCCGCTCGCCGAATCGGAACGACCTCGCTCGATTCAGGTACTCATCAAGACTGACAGCGTCGCTCCCCCTGATTGAGAGGAGCGACGGGACGGCATGGAGCCCGGCCGATGAGGTTGCGATTTGGACGCCCAATGCCCTGCTTTCGAATCAGTGATCGCCGGTTGCGGGGGCAGGGGACGAATCCCTGCCCAATATCGGATTCATGCCCAAAACGGCATGGTTCTGCCTTGCCATTCGTTCCGATGAGGGAAGAGTACAGAGCGTTTGGAAACTGTTCCAGCCATCATCCTGACGTCCGCCCGGGGGTTATCGGGTGTAGACCAGACATCCGGCGGCATTCGCCGACACATTGGAGATCGAATCATGCGGCTTGGCAAGCGAATTCTCACCACCCTCAGCGCCGCGGGGTTGCTGGCAACCAGCGTTGCCGCGGCCGCGTTCAATCCGACACCTGTCACGCCCGAGTTCCTCAGCGACGTCAATAACGCGCTGGATATTGTTGAGTCAGAGGTCGTGGAACTCAATTTCGCGAATGTTGGCAACGATAACCTCGCGTTCACCATCCCCGTGGACGGAGTCGATGTCTCGATCGAGATCTGGCCGCACAGTGTTCGGGCAGATGGGTACCGAGTGCTCAAGCAGATCGAAGACGGCTCATTCCTTGAGATGCCCCCCGCCCCTGAGACCACCTATCGAGGGATCGTCTCGGAGATCCCGGACGCTGTAGTTGCTGCGTCTGTGATCGACAGCCAGATGTTCGCAATGGTCCAATTGCCCGACGGCGCTCGGCACTGGGTTGAACCGCTGTCCTCGCGTTTCCCAGGCGTCGATCGATCCCTTCACGCCGTTTACAGCCAGGAAGACGTGATTCCGTCCCTCGGCGTCTGCGCCGTCACGGAGCAGTTCATCGAACAAACGCAAAGGGAGCGTGAACAGCAAGCGATCCAGGGACGGGGATCGGGCGACTGCGGGGGGCTCTGTGTCGCCGAGTTCGGCGCTGATGCGGACTTCGAGTTCTACCAGGCGTTCGGTTCGGACGTCGAGAACGTGGAAAACGTGATCAACTCGATCATGAACACCGTGAACACGCAGTACGAGAACCAGGTCGGCATCACGCACGAGATCACCGGCATCATTGTCCGCTCGGCCGAACCGGACCCCTACTCGACCACCAGCGCCGGGACGCTGCTCGGCCAGGTCCGCACCGAATGGCTGAACAACGTGGGCAACACGATCCCTCACGATACCGCCCAACTCTTTACCGGCAAGAACCTCCAGGGCTCGACCATCGGCATTGCCTACGTTGGCGGCGTTTGCACAAGCTTCCGCTACTCACTCGTGGAAACGACCTGCTGCGGCTCGTTCTCCTGCCGCACAGACCTTACCGCGCACGAACTCGGCCACAACTGGGGCTGCTCGCACATCAGCGGTAGCAACAGCACCATGAATCCTGGCCTCGTCTGCGCGAACAACTTCGTGCCGGGCTCTATCTCCCAAGCCGTGGCTTACCGGAACAGCATCACCTGTCTGGACCCGGTCGATCCGACCGCCATCCCCGGTCCGTTCGGCTTGATCTCACCGGCCCAGGGCTCCGTGGACGTCGTGCGCAACCCCGTGCTCGACTGGGGCGACTCGACCGACGCCCAATTCTTCCGGGTCACCCTCAGCGCGAATGACGATCTCAGCAGCCCATTGATCAACGGCTTCCAGACAACGAATTCGCAACTCGGCACTCTCCCCCCCAACTTCCTCGCCGAGGGAACGACCTACTACTGGAGCGTGACCGCGTTCAACTCGGTTGGCGAGAGAATCAGTTTCCCGAACATCTCCTCGTTTACAACGGTTGATCCCGAACCGGAACCCTGCGACGGCGACGCCACCGGTGACAACTTCGTGGATCTGGCCGACCTGAACCTCGTCCTTGCAAACTTCGGGACGGCCACCGACAACGGCGATGTCACCGGGGACGGCTTGGTCGATCTCGCCGACCTGAACCTGGTGCTGGCGAACTTCGGGACGAACTGCCCGTAACCCGCGTCCCCAAACCCGGCTTTCACTCAACGCCCGGCACCGCTGCCGGGCGTTTTCGTTGACGTGTCCAGGCTTAAGGAAAGTAGGACATGACAGCGTCGCCGGACGATGTTCTTATGATGCTGCCATGTTGAGGAGTGTCCTCGGCCGGGTTCTCTCAAGGAAGGAGTCACACGATGGGTTGGCTTATCGCAGGCGGAATCGCCGTTGTAGTGCTGATCGCACTGGTGGTGCTGATCATCGGCATCTACAACAAGCTGGTCACGCTCAAGAACCGCTACCAGAACGCGTTCGCTCAGATCGAGGTCCAGCTCAAGCGGCGCTACGACCTGATCCCGAACCTCGTCGAGACCGCCAAGGGCTACATGTCTCACGAGCGCGAGACGCTGGAAGCGGTCGTCCAGGCCCGCAATCAGGCCGTGAGCGGTTTGCAGCAGGCGGCCCAGAACCCCGGTGACCCCAACGCGATGCAGCAGCTCGCCGGCGCCGAAGGCATGCTGGGAGGGGCCCTCAGCAGGCTCATGGCAGTTGTGGAGTCCTACCCGGACCTCAAGGCCAACGAGAACATGATGTCGTTGCAGGAGGAGATCACGACCACCGAGAACAAGGTTGCGTTCAGCCGCCAGGCCTTCAACGACTCCGTCACCACCTACAACACCTACCGCCAGTCGTTCCCGCCGGTCGTCTTCGCCAGTTTCTTCGGACACGGATCCGACGCTGCGCTGCTCGAGTTCGCCGACTCGGAGCAGATCCAAGAGGCCCCAAAGGTCAGCTTCAACTGATCGTCTGAACCGAGCGACGACCGACCGATGAGCAACGGCCTCGCAACGATGGACTTCTTCGGCCAGCAGGACGCGGCGCGCAAGCGCTCACGCCTGCTGGTCTTCCTGTACGCGTTCTCCGTGCTGCTGATCTGCTCGATCATCGGCGGAGGCGCGTGGATCGTGTACGCCATGCAGACCGGCGAGAAGGCGCCGCTGCATCCGCTGCTCGTCGCTCTCGGGGCAGCGATCGTCACCGGTCTGGTCATCGGCGGTGGCTCGCTGTATCGCATCGCCCAACTCCGCGGCGGCGGCTCGACCGTCGCGTCGGCGCTCGGCGGCAAGCGGATCAGCGCGGACACGACGGACCCGGACGAGCGCCGGGTACTCAACGTGGTCGAAGAGATGGCCATCGCCTCGGGCGTCCCCGTCCCGCCGGTCTACCTGCTTGAGAAGGAAACGGGGATCAACGCCTTCGCCGCCGGCTACTCCCCGGGCGACGCCGTCATCGGTGTGACGCGCGGCTGTATCGCCGGCCTCACCCGTGATGAACTGCAAGGGGTCATCGCGCACGAGTTCAGCCACATCCTCAACGGTGACATGCGCTTGAACATCCGCATGATCGGGCTGATCAACGGCATCATCCTGCTCAGTCTCGCCGGGCACCTCGTGTTTCGGGCCGCGATCTACACGCCTCGCGGCCGGTCGAGCAAAGACAACGGCGCTGGGCTGATCGCCCTGCTCGCCCTCGGCCTGCTCCTGTTGATCGTCGGGAGCATCGGCTCATTCATGGGCCGCGTTATTCAGGCAGCGGTCAGTCGGCAGCGCGAGTTCCTCGCCGACGCTGCCGCGGTGCAGTTCACCCGCAACCCGGAAGGCATCGGCAACGCCCTCCGACGTCTCGGCGGCGCATCGGGTCGCGGAAGGCTCAAGTCCGCCCACGCCGAAGAGGCAAACCACATGCTCTTCGGGGAGGGCATCCGTTCGTCGTTCGGGGCCGCGCTCGCGTCGCATCCGCCGCTGAACAAACGCATCAAAGCCGTGCTCCCCGGGTGGGACGGAACGATGCTCGAACCGGTCGTTGACCTCAAACAGCGTGAGATCGAGAAACACGGCACACCCGCCCAAAAGATCGACCGAGCCGCGGCTGCGAAGCGAGCGATCACCGAGAATCCGGCGATGATCGCCGAGTTATTGCCGCTGCTCGCGATGGCCGGCAACGCCACCCCCGCACACGTGGAGCATGCGCGTCGCATCATCCAAGCCATCCCAGCACGCCTCAAAGACGCCGCTCGCGATCCCTACGGCAGCCGCGCAGTCGTCTACGCCCTGCTGCTCGACGGACGCGATGACATCCGCTCGCGCCAGTTGGAGCACCTCCGGACCCACGGCGACGCTCCGGTTGTCCATCTCGTAGAGGAACTCGCCAAGCAGACCGTCGCGCTCGATCGACACCTCCGGCTGCCGCTGCTCGACATGACGCTCGGCGCTCTCGCCGATTTGTCGGACCAGCAACACGAGCGATTCCGGTCCAACCTGACCGCGCTGGTCGACGCCGACAACCAACTCGACCTCTTCGAGTGGGTCACCCTGAAGCTGATCGAGAAGCATCTGGACGAGCGGTTCAAGGGCGACGAACGCCCGACAACCCAGTACTACGCGCTCGCAAGACTGGAAGCGGAGTTGAGCCTCCTGCTCTCAACCGTGGCCCACGCCGGGCACCCCGACGATGCCGAAGCGGCGAAGAAGGCGTTCCATCTTGGTGCACAGTCGCTCAAGGTCGACGGGCTCAAGATGCTCAGCCAGGACGAGTGCGGTCTCGTACCG
>CAXAVQ010000196.1:0-5330 GCA_963971985.1 uncultured bacterium | reverse complement strand
TTTAGTCGAACGGCGAGCGACCTGCGGCGATTGCGTCGCGCGAGCCGATGGCGGTGAGGTCGATCATGAACTGCTGATACTGGCGATCGAGTTCGTCGAGGTCTTCGAGGAAGTAGAGCTCGAGGACTTCCGAGCCGATGCGGCGACCGAGCATGGCGAGGGCGGCGCGGCGCCCGTGGCGCTCGGTGAGGCGCGAGCGCATCTTCCCGCTGGCGGCCTCCTGCAGGAGCAGACCGAGCCCGGCACGATGCTCGGGGGAGTTCAGGAAGTGGGCGAGGGCCCAGACCTGGGCGTAGTAATCGAGGGCGCCGTCGCCGACGGTCTCGACGAGCTGCTGGGGCCGGTTGTTGGTCAGGACTTCGAGGGAAACCGTGCGCCCGCTGATGACCGCGCCTCGGAGCTGGTCGAAGCGTTCGATGTTGCCCCACGGGCGGAACAGCGGCGTCGAGACGCGCGGGCCGGTGATCCAGGAGTGGCCTTCCATGTACGTCGCGAGGCCCTCATCGAGGTAGACGGGCAGCGGGTTGGCGAAAGTGCGCTGGACGTACTGGTGCCAGCCTTCGTGGGCGGCGATGGCGAGGGTGTCGTAGAGGCCGATGTCGAAGTAGACACCGATGCCGCGCGAGGCGAACCCGCCGCGCATGATCTTGAGGATCGTGCCGGCCTGATCCGGGAGCAGGCGCCGGGTGATGCCCTCGTACTGCGAGCGGGTGTCCATCAGGTACGTGTCGAGGCGCTGGGGCGGCTCGGGGAGGGTGATGATCGCCGAGCGGTAGTGGGCGAGGGCGTGCTCGGTGAACGAACTGAGCCGGTCGACGAGGATGCCGTTGGTCTCGGTGGTGTAGACGCGGTAGTGGCGGGTGCGGATGACCTCGCCAGGGGCGTCGCCGAAGGTCCACGGCTCGCGTTCGAGCACGCCCTCGGCGACAGAGACCGCGCCGAGCGAAGCCTCGCGCTCGACAGCGCGGGTGCCGGTGCCGGACGGGCCGGAGCATGCGCCGAGTCCGAGCACGGCGACGGTGAGGAGTGTGGTGCGGGATCGGCGCTGCATCATCCGAGTTCGTCCAGACGCTTGGTGACGGAGGCGAGTTCGGTCTTCTTCTGCTCAAGCTGGTTGCGGGTCTCCTCGACGAGGTGGGCGGGGGCCTTGTCGGTGTAGCCCTTGTTGGCGAGGCGTCCTTCGAGGGCTGCGATGTCCTTGGCGAGTTTGGCCTTGGATTCTTCGAGCTGGGCCTTTGCCGATTCGCTGTCGACGCCGGAGCCGTCCGCGAAGCCGGAGACGAAGTACTCCTGGGCCTCGTAGGTGAAGGGGACCGCGCCGGCGCCGGGATCGTCCGTCGTAGGGGTGGAGTTGGAGAGGGTCTCGACGAGGCCGGAGCCGGCTTTGATGCGATCGAGGACATCAGCCGGGACATGCAGAGTGACGGGCGTCTTGAAGCCGATCTTGTTCTGGGCCCGGACCTGGCGGACGGACTCGGTGAGCCCGCGCAGGAACTCGAAGGCTGCTTCGGCGTCGTCATCGCGCAGGTCGGCACTGATGTCCGGCCACGGCGTGGTGCAGAGTAGTTCTTCGGCCTCGCCGAGTTCGATGCCCGGCACCTCACCGACCTTCGCGCTGGCCCGCTGGATGTGCGGGTGCAGCGTTTCGGTGACGAACGGGCAGACCGGGTGGAGCAGGCGGACGATCGCGTCGAGCGCGGTGACGAGGATGGCCTGCTGCGTCGGGTTGGTCTTGACGGTCGGCTTGACGGCTTCGAGATACCAGTCGCAGTAGTCGCGCCAGAGCACATCGTAGAGCGCGCTCGCGTAGTCGCTGAAGGTGTAGTTGGCGAGCGCGGCCTCGCAGCGGTCGACGGTGGTGCGCAGGCGGCTGAGCATCCACTTGTCGGTCGCCGACATCGCGTCGGCTTTGACGGGGTCGGTGGAGGTCGCGGTCGCTTCGTCGATGTTCATCAGCGCGAACTTGGTCGCGTTGAAGAGCTTGGTGACGAAGTTGCGCCCGAGGTCGAACTTGGGCGAGGTGTTTTTGCCGGTGGACTCGTCGAGTTCGACGGGGAGGCGGACGTCCTGCGTGTTGGTCGCCATGTGCGCGAGGGTGAAGCGCATGGCGTCGGCACCGTGGGAGTTGATGATGTCGAGCGGGTCCACGCCGTTGCCGAGGGACTTGCTCATCTTGCGCCCCTCGCCGTCCTGGATCATCGCGTGGATGAACACGTCGGAGAAGGGGAGCTGGCCGGGGGTCTGGCCGCCGTCGGGCGAGAGGAAGTAGCGGTTGAACATGACCATGCGCGACACCCAGAGGGTGATGATGTCGCGCCCGGTGCTGAGGACGGAGGTGGGGTTGAAGGCGTCGAGCAGATCGCGCGTGTCGTCGCACTGCTCGGGGTCCGGCCAGCCGAGGGTAGAGAGCGGCCAGAGGGCGGAGGAGAACCAGGTGTCGAGGACGTCGGGGTCTTGGGTGAAACCTAGTTCTTCGAGGAATTCAATAATTTCTGCATCGTTCGGGTCACGGACGCAAACGAATGTGTCGGGTTCATCAAGCAACCCAGTAGTGGAAGATATGTCTCGCGACTGATCGGCGCCGCTGTAGACCATTCGTTCATCGTTGTGCCAGTCGGTGAGTCGTTTCTTTGCATCAGCGAGCCGCTGTGGTGCGCCAGTGTCATAGGAGGCTCTGGGTGGGTCTTGCGAGAGCCCGAAGTGTTTTCGGAATCTGAACTCGGAATGACTCCACACCGGAATCCTGTGCCCCCACCAGAGCTGGCGGCTGATGCACCAGTCGCGCAGGTTGTCGTGCCAGCCCTCGTAGGTTTTGGCGTAGCGGTCGGGGTAGAAGCGGAGGGAGCCGCTGCCGGAGCCTCGGGTATCCCTCTCGGTGGGACGGGCATCTTGCCCGTCCTCTCCTTCTTCTCTCTCTTCCATCTCACCGACACGGGTAAACGGATACTCCACCGGGCGTGACGCCAGCCCGGCCTTGACCGGGTTGTAGGCCATGTAGTTCCACTTCTCGCGGAACTCTTCGTCATCGCGCACGATGCGATCGAAGTACTCATCCTGCCAGATTGGCCCAGAGTCTCCCCGGAGTTTATTGATTTGCTTGGCGCTGAAGGACTTGATGCTGTGAAGCAGATCCTGGATGCGGTGCCAGCCGCCGTCTTCGGCCTTGCGTGGCGTGATGAGCAGGTGGACATGGTCAGGCATCACTGTTGCGAGGCGGGTGATGCAGCGGTCGTTGTGAAAGTGGAAGCAGGCATCGAGAGCGAGCGAGCGTTCTTCGGGCGTCAGGTCGTCGCCAGCGGTTCGGAAGGTGATGAAATAGGTGCTCCCTGCCAGTTGCCAGTGGGGGAGGTGGCGTTTGTGGATGGTGAGGCCGTCTTGTTGATGGATGGTTTTTGGAGAAGAAGAGGAAGAAGTAGATGAAGAGGAGACGGGCAAGATGCCCGTCCCACTAGATGAGGTAGAACCACCACTCCGTTGCTCGGGCACCAGCGCATCGTTGGCCCAGCCGCGAAGTTTCTCGTCGGTCACCTTGCAGTACCACTGGTCGGACAGGTACGGCTCGATCGCGGCGTGCGAACGGTAGCTGTGGCCGACGCTGTGGCGGTAGGGCTTCACCTCGCCGAGCAGGCCGAGTTGCTTGAAGCGTTTCTTCACCTCGATCCGCGCGTCTTCGCGCGGCATGCCGATGAAGTCCTGCGCATCGCCGAGGTCTTCCCAGCCGTGCGTCGCCGAGATGGACGCGTCGGGGGCCATGACGTTGATGACCTCGAGGCCGTGGCGCTGGCCGATCTCCCAGTCGTTGGGGTCGTGCGCGGGGGTGACCTTCAGGAAGCCGGTGGCCATCTGGGCCTTGGTCTCGCCGGAGTCTTCGCCGGTGATGAAGTCGGGCATGACCACGTAGTCGTCTTCGACGATCGGGATGACGCGCCCGACGATTGGGAGTTTGACCTTAAGGCCGCGGAGCGATTCGGCGCGCGGGTCTGCGGGGTTGATCGCCACGCCGGTGTCGCCGAAGTAGGTCTCGGGGCGGGTGGTTGCGACGGTGATGCAGGCGACGTTGTCGGTGCCGTCGAGCGTGACCGGTTCGGGGAGGTGCGCCGGCGGGTAGCCACGATCGCGCAGGGCATCCACGGTGATGTATGCGCCGCTGTCGTCGACGAGCGGGTAGTGCAGGTAGTAGAAGTTGCCGTCGACCTCGGTCATCTCGACCTCGTCGTCGGCGAGAGCGGTCTGGGTGACCGGGTCCCAGTTGACGAGGCGTTTGCCTCGATAGATGAGGCCGTCTTTGAAGAGCTGGAAGAAGGCCTCGCGCACGGCTCGGGCACAGACGTCGTCCATTGTGAAGCGCTGGCGGTCCCAGTCGCAGGAGCAGCCGAGCATCTTCAGTTGGCCGGTGATGATGCCCTCGAACTCGTCTTTCCACTCCTGGACCTTGGCGACGAACTCCTCGCGACCGGGCTCGCCCTTGGCCTCGCGGAGCTTGTAGTCCTTGAGCGCGGGCTCGCCCTCGGCCTGCAGTCTTTTGTCCACGACCGTCTGGGTGGCGATGCCGGCGTGGTCGGTGCCGGGCATCCAGAGCGTCTGGTAGCCCTTCATGCGATGAGCCCGGACGAGGATGTCCTGCAGCGAATTGTTCAGCGCGTGCCCGAGGTGCAGGCGGGCGGTCACGTTGGGCGGGGGAATCAGCACGCAGTACGGCTTGCCCTCACCGGCGAGCACGGCTTTGGGGTCGGCGTGGAACGCTCCGGAGCGGTCCCAGCGATCGCGAACGACCGGTTCGTGCTCCGAAGGCACATACTTGCGTGGGAGTTCGGCGATCGGGCTGGATTGGGCAGGGGCGGTCGAAGACAAAGCGGGCTCCGCGAAGGGCGTTCGGAGGGATTCGTGGCGGGTGGGGCTCTCAGTGTATCGGAGCCGATATGCTTGGGTATGCAGCGAGTTTACGACCGAGAACCCAAGTCCTTCCTTCCCTCCCGCCCGGTTCGTCGCGGCACCGTCGCGAAGGCACTGCTGGTGCTGATCCCCGCGGTGGCGATCGTGGCGGGCATGGGCTATTTCGCGATCCAGCTGGCCACGGAGAAGCCCGAGCAGGAGGACTCGCTCGAACTCTCCGGAGCCGAACTGGAACGGAATCTGGAGCGGACCCGGGTCGCGGTGCAGGCGTACTTCGACGAGGGGAACTTCGAGGCAGCGGACACCATCCTGAGCAGCGCGCTGCGTCAGTTGCCGAACAACCAGGACCTGCTGAAACTCAACGCGGAATTGCGGATGTGGCAGAATCGGCCCGAAGAGGCGTATCTGGAGATGCAGAAGGCGTACAAGGTGGGGCC
>CAXAVQ010000195.1:0-5331 GCA_963971985.1 uncultured bacterium | reverse complement strand
CCCCGCCGAGCCATCATGATCCACCAAACCGCTCTGTTCGCCGCCATGATGCTGTCCTCGTCTTCTTTCGCTGCCCCGCCGCCGGTCGCGCTCTGGCCCGCCGATCGGCCCCTACCCACGCCGGCCGAACTCGACGCCCGATCCCAGGAACTCGAGGACCGGCTGGCTGAGCGCACGGAGCGACTTCGCAGCGGTCGCGGCGGCTGCGGAGTCACTTCGACCGAGCTGGAGAACTTCGAGGACATCGTGTCGCTGGCGACTTCAGGGCTCTACGAAGCGGACCGCATCGTCTACATCGACTCGTCGGCACCCCTCGGCGGCGACGGCTCGTCGTGGAACATCGCGTATCAGTCCATCCAGGACGCGCTCGGCGCCGAGATCTACGACACCGACCTCGTCGAGTTCCGCCTCGCCGGCGGCACGTACCGCGCCGACACGTTCAACGCCTTCGACACCCTCGACCCCGCCCAGTCCATCGAACTGCCCGGCCTGACCTGGGTCGAAGCGCTCGACGGCTTCGTCGGCATCCGATCCGTCAAGGGTGGCTACGCCGGACGCGGCGCGAAGAACCCGGACCACCGCGATCTCGATCTGTTCCCCACCGTCTTCACCGGCGACCTGCTCGGCGACGACGACCCCGAGAACTTCGCCAACTACGAAGACAACACGAAGGTGCTGCTTCGTCCAAACCAGACCGAACTCAACGGCATCACCATCGAGCACGCTCGCATCGCCGCCCACGAGCTGCGCTGGATGACCGACTGCACTGTGCGCTACTGCTTCGGATCGGGCGATGACCTGCCGATCGAGTTCGACTTCCGTGCGCCGGTCTTCGCCATCGAGGCCCGCCTCGTCGGCAACACCTTCCACAACAACCGAGGCGAGTCCTTCGGCGGCGCACTCGGGTTCGACGGCCTGACCGTCGTCGCGAACTCGCGGTTCCTGCGGAACACCGCGCCCGTTGGCGGGGCGATTGCTTACCCGCCTGCGGACTCCTCGCCATTCACACCGCAGCTCATCGTCCAGAACACCTACTTCGCGGCCAACCTCGCCGACGGAGAGTTTGGAGGCTTCGGTGGTGCTATCTGCACGTTCCTCTTTAGGACCCGGCTGGTGCATTGCACGTTCGTCGGGAATACGGCCGTAGACGGCCTCGGCCGGAGCGTCCTCTACGGTCCGCTTCCGCGTGTCTACAACTCCATCATTGACCAGAACTACGCCTACGACGGCCAGGGACTGGAGGCTTCGCTCGATCCATTTTCGATCAGCTCCACCCCGCCTCGAATCGAAGGGAACATCTTTGGGCGGTTGAACGAACGTTGGCGCCGGCTAGAGCTATATCGCGGCCTGCGCTTGAATGGTGAAGC
The DNA here is from genome assembly GCA_963971985.1 of uncultured bacterium. Taxonomy (GTDB): domain Bacteria; phylum Planctomycetota; class Phycisphaerae; order Phycisphaerales; family UBA1924; genus JANSXG01. The sequence continues at coordinate 3,964 of CAXAVQ010000195.1, read as the reverse complement.
TGATCCCGGCTTTGTCGATCTGCTCGGGCCCGACGGGTTGCTCGGCACGCCCGACGACGACCCATCACTCGCCTCGAACAGCAGCGCGATCGGAAGGTCGGTTCAGCCTATCAGTCCAGACGACCAGCCGGAGCTGCTCGACCCCGCCGATCTGGACGCCGACTGCGACCTCGAGGAACTGTTGCCGGTCGACATGCTGGGCAACCCGCGCGCGATCGAAGGCACGCCCGGCGAAGGCGTCGACGGCAACGCGGCTGACGCCGGCTGCATCGAATACGTGCCCGGCGACAAGCCGACCACCGGTCAGCCGTGGACCTATGTTGATCCGATGATCACCGATTTCTCAACCGAACCGGTTCGACTGTATGTGGACGCCGATGCGCCGGACGGCGGCGACGGCCTGTCGTGGGCGAGCGCTTTTACTAACCCATGCCCGGCGCTCGATATCGCAACGAGTCGTGTCGGACCGGTCGAGATCTGGGTCGCGGGGGGCATGTACGCGCCGACCTGTGCGGACTCCGGGTGGAACTCGTTCCAGGTCCGCAGCAACGTTACGCTGCTCGGCGGCTTCACTGGCAACGAGACCATCGCCGATGAGCGCGACTGGATCGCCAACCAGACGATCCTCACCGGCGATCTGCTCGGGAACGACGACATCGCGGACGAGGCATCTTTCGAGGACAACGCGCTGTACGTCGTGTCCAGCCTCGGGGCGCGGGGCGGAGGCGTGATCGACGGTTTCACCATCCGCGACGGTCAATCACTCGACCGGTTCGATCCGTTCCCCGCCGGCACGGGCCTCACATACGCGAGCGAAGGGCTCAGCCGAGAGGGCGACACGATCGTGCACGGCCACGGCGAGCTGCTCGTTCGAAATTGCCGCATCGGCGAGTCCAACCGTGGCAGTCGGTACGGGACGGTCGGTGTCGCCGGCGACGAGCGGCGGACAGTCTTCGAGTCGAGTGTCATCCTCGCACCGGATCTTCCGACGCCGGATCAGACCGGCACCCTTCTGCGCTTCGAGTCGATCAACCGTCAGTTCGCACCGGAGTTCTCAGCACTCATTTTCTCCGACTGCGTGATCGACCTCGAGGCCGGCTTTCCGATGACCAGCAGCGGGTGGTCCGGCGGGAGCATCGAGGTCCGCGACAGCGTCGTTCGGAGCGAACTTCCCGGTAACCCCAACGCCTCGCTTATCTGGAATCCGAGAGGACCGATCCGCATCGTGAACTCACAGTTCACCGGTAAAGGTGCTGCGTTCCAAGCCTTCCAGATCAGCCTCCGGAACAACACGTTCAGCGTCGACGGGCTCTTCGGGGTACGAGGGCTGCCAAGTGGCACACTTGAAAAGCGAGACCTCGAAATCTACTCAAACGTTGTCGATGCCCATGGCATGTCCCTACTCTTCCTCCAGCCGGATTGGAACATCGCGGGAAACGTGTTTAATCCGACCATTTTTCCGAGTATTCTCGACCAGTTCAACGACACCAACCTCGTCTTTGACTTCGAGACGAACGCCGCGGATTTCTTTGTCGATCCCCTCGGTCCCGACGGCGAGCCCTACACCGGCGACGAGGACCTCCGCCTCGCCCCCGGCTCACCGGCCATCAACACCGGCTCCAACGCCCTCGTCACCTCCGACCTCGACCTCGACGGCAACGAGCGCATCATCGGCTCGGTCGTTGATCGCGGAGCCTACGAGTTCACCGGCACCTGCACCGGCGACGTCAACGGCGACGGCGTCATCGACCTCGCCGACCTCAATAAAGTCCTCGCCAACTTCAACCAGCCCGTCCCCTTCGGCGACGCCGACGGGAGCGGCAGCGTGGACATGACCGACCTGAACATTGTCATCAGCGCCTTCGGCAACGCCTGCGCCGGCTGAGGCGTAAAGGACTCTCCATGAAGAACGCTCTGCTCGCCGCGATGCATCTTGCGACCTGCGCCTCGATCGCTCTTGCCCGGGTCGCTGGTTTTCCGGGTGATGCCGAACGGTTCATGATCGATGCGGACGGCGAGTGGCATGCCCTGCCGGCCGAGGTCGGGATGGTCGATGGCGCCTCGCGCGGCGTGGACCTGTCGCCGTTCGAAGCCTACGCCCAGCGTCGCCTGGAACTTGCGGCCCTTGTCAGCGAGATCGTCTATGTCGATGACGATGCCCCAACCGGCGGCGACGGCACAACCTGGGAGACCGCGCACCAGAGTCTGCAAGACGCCCTCGCGCAGGACTACTCCGACCGGCTCGTCGAGATCCGGATGGCGCGCGGCACGTACCGGGCGGATCGTTTCAACGGGGTGAACACGCTCGACCCCGAAGCGGCTTTCGTCGCGCGGTACGAGGACGGCGAGAGCCCGACCGGCGTCCTGCGGATCGCGGGTGGCTACGCGGGGCTCGGTGCGACCGATCCGGACGCGAACGACCCGCAGCAGTTCCGCAGCGTGATCACCGGCGACCTGCTCGGCGACGACGGCCCGGACTTCACCAACTACGACGACAACACAGTGGTGCTCTTCGATGGCTTCAACAGCGAGTTGCACGGGCTGGTGCTGGAGCACGCGCGTCAGGCGATGGTGGGGGAGGGGAGTCTGACGATCGACGGGTGTGTAGTGCGGTTTAACGCTGGCACACACAATCGAGGGGCGTTCAGATTTGTCGGGGACATGCTTATAGTGAAGCGGAGCACCTTCTTCAAGAATCAATCTGGACACATAGGCGGCGCGATCGCGAACTATGCAGCCGAATCAGCGTTCGTCAGTAATCGGTTTCTATCGAATCAAGCGGTGTATCAGGGTGGAGCCGTGTACGACTCACCGTACTCCCTTGGGTTGATTGTTTTTCAGAACAACTACTTCGCCGGCAACGCGGTTCGTGGTGATACCGGATCAGTGGGTGGCGCAGTGGCTCTCTATAGCCAACCGGTGAGTGCTTGCAATACATTCGCATTCAACCGCTCGGAGGATGGTGTTGGTGGTGCATATGGCCGGCCGAGTTGGTTCCTCGTTGACCACTACACGGTCTTCGATGTCTATCACGAGAATGCCGGTATCTCGGGACGCGGATTACACGAACAGTTCCCGTCGCTGCCGATCTCGCTTGAATTCGACACCACAGATCCTCCAGAGCACATCATCCGGGGTAGCTTTGTGCAGGACTGGGAATCTTCCGAGTCCAATCGTCTCGGGAGTTACGCGAGCACACTGAGCTCAATCCGCGACAACTCCGGCGAGGAGGTGCTGTTCGTTGACCTCGCCGGACCGGACGGGATCATTGGGACGCCCGACGACGATCCCTCGCCGCGCCCGGACTCGCCGAACATCGATCGGGTGGTCGATCTCGAGGGTGCGGAGATTCCTCTGCTCGACTTCACCGATCTCAACGAGAACGGCATCGTCGACGAGGTGCTTCCGTACGACCTGCTCGGCAACCCGCGATCCATCAACACACCGGGCGTCGGCGATCCCAACGGTGGCATCGACGCCGGCGCAATCGAGTACGCCGGCGATCCCGATCGCTTCGACTACACAAGGGCGATGAGCGGCCGACGCATCGACCCGCGCTCCGGCTGCAGCGGGGATGAACCGATCCGCCTGTATGTCGACGCGAGCGAGTTCACCAGCGGTGACGGATCATCGTGGAGCGAAGCACTGCGCGAACTGACCGAAGCCCTCACCATCGCTCGCACGCACTGCGGGCCGGTCGAAATCTGGGTTGCCGCGGGAACATACCTTCCAGATTTCTCCGTGCCCGAGTGGCGAGCCTCGTTCCGCCCGACCGACAATCTGACCATCCTCGGCGGCTTCGCGGGCTGGGAGGAAGTCGCTGAGCAGCGCGATCCACAGTCAAACCCGACCATCCTTAGTGGCGATCGGTACGGCAATGATGATGCGGCAGACCCTGACTCGATCCTTGACAATGCTTTCCGGGTGGTCGTCGCAACAGGCGATCGCGGCGGTGGGGTGATCG
>CAXAVQ010000194.1:0-5361 GCA_963971985.1 uncultured bacterium | reverse complement strand
CGCGCACCGACCCGCACAACCCGGCCCTGCTGCGCAAGCGCAACACCTACTGAGCCCGCTCTCGCCGTCCGGATAACCCGACCGCGCGATCGTGCGCCCAACTGGTCAGTTCCCCCAAAGTCGCCCCGCGTCCACGCCGATGCCATCAAGGTCCGAACCGGCGCGCCGCGCCCGGTCGGCGCAGCATGATGTTCCAGACTGGGGACCGCGATGAGTGAACTGACCGCACAGAAGCAGATCGTGACCGATGCCATCAAGGAAATCAGTCACATCGCCACGCTCCCGGAGATCACCGTCAAGATCATCGAGCTCGTCGAGGACCCTACCTCGACCGCACAGGACCTCAACAACGTCATCTCCAACGACCCGGCCCTCTGCAGCCGCATCCTCAAGGTAGTCAACTCGTCCTTCTACGGCCTGCCCGGACAGATCGGCTCCATCAACCGCGCCATCGTCCTCCTCGGCCTCAACGCCGTGAAGAACATCGCCATCTCCGCATCCATGGCCAAACTCTTCCGGGGCGGCCAGCTCTGCGACAAGTTCAGCGCCCGCGACATCTGGATGCACGCCATCGCCACCGGCACCGCCGCCAAGATGATCGCCGATAAGCTCAAGATGGGCGTCGGCGACGAGGCCTTCCTCGCCGGCCTCACCCACGACATCGGCATGATGGTCGAGATGCAGTTCGACCGACTCAAGCTCGTCGAAGTCGTCAACCAGATCAACGTCGGCCCAGACGGTACGCCCGACCGCGACATGCGCGAGGTCGAACGCGAAGTCTTCGGCGCTGACCACCAGGCCTTCGGCAAGGCCCTCTGCGAACGCTGGAAGTTCCCCGAGGCCTTCGCCCAGGTCACCGGCCACCACCACAACCCGCTCGACCTGCCCACCGGCAGCCGCTCGATGGCCTGCCTCGTCTACGTCGCCGACCGTCTGGCATCGTCCCTCGACCGCGCCTTCCGGCTCGACCTGCCCTCGCTCGAGATCGACGGCTCCGTCCTCGACGAGATCAAACTCACCCGCGACGCCCTCGAAGACGTTCGCTCCCGCCTCGACGAAGAGGTCGAAGACGTCGCCGCCATGCTGTCCTGACCGATCACCGGGCGACCCCAGCCCGCACCGCAGACGAGAGCCGGCGCTCCGCACTCCGAGCGCCGACGAGAGAACACAACCGCCCGAGGCCAGGGAGGGCCACCGGGCGGTTGTTGTCTTACAGGAACCAATGCTTTTTGCCAGTAATTCGGCCCTTGACGTATCTGCCGAATGCCTGCCTGCTCCTCTGGGTTAGTTTGAGGGAGATCAAATCAGCAGGCCAGGCACTGCTCCTCCCCCGGCTGACACACTCAAGACTTGGAGGAGTCCATCATGACCCGTTTCACGACTTCCTTTGCTCTCACCGCGGCACTGGCCGCAACCACGCTGACCAGCGCGGGTGCTCCGACGTACACCGTGGAGACCATCGCGACCTACGAGACCACGACAACCCTCACCGGATCCAGCGACACCGGGTTCGTCTGCGGCTGGCAGGTCGTCGAAGGGGCCCTGCAGGCGTTCGTCGCCGATGCCGATCAGGGCATCCAGGTTCTCCCGCTCCCGGATGGCTACCTGACCGGCGCAGCGCTCGACGTCAACGCCGACGGAACGGTCGTCGGCGCGGTCGCGCAGAACGGCTTCCCGTACGACAGCGGCGAGCCCGCCATCTGGACCCCCGACGGCTCCGGCTCCTACACCGTCACCATCCCCCAGCAGTTCGACACGATGTCCAGCCCGCTCGGCACGCTCTCCATCAACGGCGGCATGGCCGTCGCCATCAACAACGCCGGCACCATCGTCGGCTGGTCGCGCTACCAGGGCTTCAGCGGCGGGCCCGCCACGCAGTTCCAACTCGCAGGACCGCCCGCCGATCTCCGAGATCTCGGCTTCAACGCCACACCGACCGATCTTTCCGAGACCGGTGTGGTTGTCGGCAACGGACTTCGCCTGGACATGAACACCGGCACAGTCACCGAACTCGGCTTGCCCGACCCCGCCGGCGGCGTCAGCTTCACCGCAGTCTTCGCCTACTCGGTCAACAACAACAACCAGGTCGTCGCCGCCGCTCGACGCGCCACCAGCACCGCCGACCGCTGGCTCACCTACCTCCACGACGACACCAATGGCTGGCAGCCGCTCAATCCCGCCCAGCTCCCCATGCCGAACGTCGGCTTCTACGACAACAACAACCTCGACGACGTCGTCGCATCCGGCGGCGTGCTGTTCGACGAGGAAAACGCGCTCTCCAGCGGTTTCGCTCCGCTGCTCGATCCCGAGTCCGACAACTGGACCGTCGCACTCGGCTTCATAGCCGATGACCGTCGCGTCTACACCACCGCCTACGACCCGTCAGCCGACGTCAACGCCATCGTCGTCCTCGTGCCCGATTCGGCGCCGCGGTGTTTCGGTGACACGAACGCGGACGACACCGTCGATCTCGCCGACCTGAACACGGTCCTCGGCAACTTCGGCCAGCAGACCGACCAGGGCGACACCAACGACGACGGCGTCGTCGACCTCGCCGATCTCAACACCGTCCTCGGCGCCTTCGGCACCTCCTGCAACTGACCCCCGCCTTCCAACGCCGCCTCGGAACCGGTCACCCGTTCCGACGCGGCGTTTTCGCGCGCTGATCCGGTCTCACCTCCCCGTACAATCACCCCTATGCCCACCAAACCCGCCACCGTCGATGACTACCTCGCCTCCCTCCCCGAAGACCGACGCGAAGCGCTCCAGGCCGTTCGCAAGGTCATCCTCAAGAACCTCCCCAAGGGCTACGAGGAAGGCATCCAGTACAACATGATCGGCTACTACGTGCCGCACTCGATCTACCCCGCCGGCTACCACTGCGACCCGAAGCAGCCGCTCCCCTTCGCGTCCATCGCCTCGCAGAAAAACCACATGGGCCTCTACCTCTTCTGCGTCTACTGCGACCCGCAGGGCAAAGAGCGCTTCGTCAGGGAGTGGAAGGCCAGCGGCAAGAAACTCGACATGGGCGCCTCCTGCGTCCGCTTCAAAAAACTCGAAGACGTCCCCCTCGACGTCCTCGGTGCCGCCATCAAACGAGTCCCGGTCAAGGACTTCATCGCGGTCTACGAGGAGAGCATCCCCGCCTCCAAGCGCAAGCTGTCCGGCACGAAGACTTCAAAGAAGAAGCAGGTGACCAAGAAGACGACCAAGAAAAAGGTCGCGAAGAAGGCCGCCAAGAAGCACGCCACCAAGAAGAATACCACCAAGAAACGCTGACACCTAACCGGGGTGGCATGGCCGCCCTCTTCAGGCGGCTATGCGGCTTTCTCCTTGCCCCGCGCGCCCTCGGTGCGAACCCCTTGCCCCGTTCCTCTCCTGCAACGGGAGAGGGAGCAAATGCCATTGCCCCTCCCGACCCGCGCCGCTACCATCCTCCTCCAAAGACGCAGACCCGTCCCAGATCCCCGTAAGACCGCTCCCGCGTCTTTCCCGCGATCAATCTGCATCTCTCTCGCACCCGGAGCCTGACCGCTGCGGCTGTTTTACCCCAGCTTTCGGAGCCTCCCCGGCTATGCTGAATTTTTTCCGCGCGCAGCAGCGGAACCTGCGCAACGACCTCCTCTCCGGCCTCACCGTCTCACTCGCCCTCGTCCCCGAAGCTGTGGCCTTCGCCTTCGTCGCCGGCGTCTCGCCGATCATCGGCCTCTACTCTGCCTTCTTCATCGGACTCGTCGCCTCCATCGTCGGCGGCAGGCCCGGCATGATCTCGGGCGCCACCGGCGCGATGGCCGTCGTCATCGTCTCCCTCGTCGCGATCCACGGCATCGAGTACCTCTTCCCCGCCGTCATGCTCTGCGGCATCATCCAGGTCCTCGTCGGCACCGCGCGCCTCGGCAAACTCATCCGCATGGTGCCCCACCCGGTCATGCTCGGCTTCGTCAACGGCCTGGCCATCGTCATCGGCATGGCCCAGATCGGCAGCTTCAAGTTCGCCGACAGCATGGGCTCCATCGGTTTCCTGCGCGGCCCCGCCCTCTGGATCATGCTCGCCCTCGTCGCGCTGACCATGGCCATCATCTGGCTCCTCCCCAAGATCACCCGCGCCGTCCCCGCCTCGCTCGTCGCGATCCTCGTCGTCAGCGCCATCGCCGCGGCGGGCAACGCTTGGCTCGATCCCGATATCGCCCCCGACGGCAACCCCAACGTCGTTCTCACCGTCGGCGACATGCTCATGAACAACGCCCGCGCCGAAGCCGCATCCGAAGTCGTCGGCCCGGCCGAGGGCTTCGACGATGCTAATCCGGAGGCCATCACCGCGGCGATCGCAGCGATCGACGAAGACACTGTCGGCCTCAAGGCCGGCCTGCCCAAGCCCTTCTTCCTCGAGTACGCCCTACCGCCCCTGACCTGGGAGACCCTGCGCATCATCGCGCCATTCGCGTTCATCCTCGCCGCCGTCGGCCTCATCGAATCGCTGATGACCATGACCCTCATCGACGAGATCACTGACACCCGAGGCCGCGGCAACCGCGAGTGCATCGGTCAGGGCACCGCCAACATCACCTGCGGCCTGTTCGGCGGCATGGGCGGCTGCGCCATGATCGGCCAGTCCCTGATCAATGTGAACTCCGGCGGACGCGGCAGACTCTCCGGCGTCACCGCCGCCGTCTGCCTGCTCGCCTTCATGCTCTTCCTGTCGCAGTGGATCGAGATGATCCCCATCGCCGCCCTCGTCGGCGTGATGTTCATGGTCGTCATCGGCACCTTCGAGTGGGCGTCCCTACGCATGTTCGGCAAGATGCCCGCCCGCGACATGTTCATCATGGTCGTTGTCGCCGGCTACACCGCGATCATGCACGACCTCGCCACCGCCGTCATCATCGGCGTCATCCTCTCGGCCCTCGCCTTCGCCTGGCAGCACGCCAAGCACATCGGCGTCGACGTCAAACTCGATGAGCACGGCGCGAAGCATTACCAGCTCCACGGCCCGCTCTTCTTCGCCTCGGCCCAGGCCTTCAAACAGCTCTTCGATCCGAAGAACGACCCCGACGACGTCGTCATCGACTTCTACTACACCCGCGTCTACGACCAGTCCGGCCTCGAAGCCATCAACACCCTCGGCGAGAAGTACCACGCCCTCGGCAAACGCCTGCACCTGACCCACCTCAGCCCCGAGTGCCGCCAACTCCTGCGCAACGCCGACAACTTCGTCCTCACCAACCTCTCCGACGACCCCCAATACCACGTCGCGACCGATCGACTGGCGTAGGCAACGCAACCGGCGAAGCGGAGTGCTGGCTCCTTCTCCCCTCGCGGGAGAAGGTGGCCGCGTGCGGTTTCAGCACGCGGACGGATGAG
>CAXAVQ010000193.1:0-5370 GCA_963971985.1 uncultured bacterium | reverse complement strand
GTCGTCAGGCGGAGGTGGTCCGTGCCCTCGGCCAGGAGTCCAAGATCTGGGCCGGCGGGATGGCGTCCTTCGACGCGCCCGGATCATGGATCAATCAGATCATCAACGCGGGGTCCGACGGCGCGGTGACTCGGGACGACGTCGAGGACATCGCTCGATGGTTCGCGGAGCGGGGGGCCGAACCGAAGATCGTGATCACGCCCTATGTCCACCCTTCGCTGCGCCGATCGCTGGCCGAGGCGGGGTTCGTGCTCAAGACCATCGAGACGCTGCTCACGGCGGATCTTCCTCGACGCGAGGGGCAACCGGCTCTGCCGCCCGGCTACTCGCTGCACATGGTGGACAAGGCGGATCCCGATGATGTCGAGCGGTACGCGCAGTTCGCGTCGAGTGTGCATTTCGGCGACGGGGCCAGCGAGACGCTGATCGACTCGCTCCGGCGAGCCGTGCGCGACCCGCGATCGATAAACCACATACTCATTGAAGACGAGACCATCGTCGGTGTCTGTGGCGCAGAGCGATTCGAGAACCTCGGCGCGCTCTGGAACGGGGCCATCGCGCCCTCGCATCGGCGTCGCGGCCTCCAGCGACTGCTCATCGAATGGCGTCTGGCCAGTTTGCGCGACCTCGGCCTCCGCTGGGCGACCATCGCCAGCGAGCCGACCATCGGCACCGAGCGGAACGCCCTGCGTGCCGGGATGCGACCCGCTTACACCCGACTGGAAATGGTCCGCCCGCGAGCGGGGCTCATCCCGAGCCCCTGACCGTCGAGGCGACCGAACCGGCAACCCGCGACCGTGTTCCCGGTTCAACCGGCTATCCCCGCGATCCCTATTGAGGAGAAGAGTATGCGCAGGTCCGTCACCGGTGTTGTTGTTCTCGTGCTGAGCCTGATCGGCCTGCTGGTCCCGAACCTGTCCGCGGCGGCGCCTGTCCGCTTCGTCGATGTCGCCGATGCTGCTGACGCCGTCGATCAGGCGCACGTGCTCGATACCCGGTCGTTCGGCGACTACCTGAAGGGCCACGTGCCCGGGGCCGTGCACATGAATGATGAGGCCCTGCGCGGGCCGCTCGGCGGACTGCCGGTCCAGTACTGGAGCCCCGACCGGCTCGCCGGCATCTTCGGAGATGCCGGGATCACGCTCGACTCGCCGGTGGTCGTGTACTCGACGGTCGACGACCCGCTCGCGGCGACGATGACCGCCTACGCCCTGACCCAGATCGGGCACGCCGATGTCAGGATCATCAGCGGCGGCTTCGAGGCGTGGGCGGCGAACCGCGCGACGACGCGAGCCTTCCCGAGCATCGAGCCGACGACCATCACGCCGAAGGCACCGACGCTCTCGAAGATCGCGTACACCGACTTCGCCGACTCGATCGGCTTCGACGACTTCACCTTCGTCGATGCGCGCCCGAAAGGGCAGTACCTCGGCGATGTGCCGATCTGGATCCGCAACGGGCACATCCCCGGTGCGCACTCGCTCGACTGGACCCTGCTCACCGACCCGATCAATAAGCACCGCCTCAAGCCGCTCGACGAGATCGAAGCGATACTCCGCGAACTCGGCGTCTCGGATCGCGATGACATCGTGGTGTACTGCGGCACCGGGCGTGAGGCCACCCTCATGATGCTCGCGATCTCCTGCGAACTCGGCTGGTCGAGAGTGCGCCTGTACGAAGGCTCGTGGACCGAGTACTCGTCGATCGAGGGATCGAAGGTCGAAGTCGGCCCACGCGTCGAACCGAAGACCCGCGCGCACCGCGACGGCAAACTGCTGATCTCGGCGCAGCCGACCGAGGAGACCCTCGACTGGCTCGCGGCCGAGGGCGTGAAGACCGTGATCAACCTGCGCACGAGCCGCGAGAACCGCAACAACAGCTTCGATGAGCAGCAACATGCCGAAGACCTCGGCCTGAACTTCGTGCACATCCCGATGGGCGGCGAGGACGACTACACCCCCGAGCAGGTCCGCCAGTTCGCCAAAGCGTTCCGTGAGGCCGAGTCGAAAGGCGATGTGCTCGTCCACTGCTCATCCGGCGGGCGCGCCCGACTGATCTGGATGGCCTACCTGATTGAGGAACTCGGTCTGGAACCGGAAGAGGCCATCGCACGGGCGAACAAACTCGGCGGGCGTCCTTGGGAACTGGATCGACTGCTCGGCGGTTCGCTGAGCATCACGATGCGGCGGTGAGCGACTCAAGAGCTCCCAAAACGAAAGCGTGCCGAGAAGAAGTCTCGGCACGCATCATCTGGAAAATCATCCTCGGCTCAGTAGTTCGCCGTCTCCAGAATCCCCTTGCTGATCCGCTTCGCGTCCGGCAGGTAGTCCAGTTCCAGCTTGTAGTACGGCATGACGGTGTCGAAGCCGCAGACGCGCTGGACGGGCGCCTTCAGGTGCAGGAAGCACTCTTCCTGGATGGCGCTGGCCAGTTCGGCCGCCATGCTCGCGGTGCGCGGCGCCTCGCAGGCGATCACGCAGCGACCGGTCTTCTGGACCGACGCCGCGACGGTGTCGAGGTCGTAGGGGTAGATGGTGCGCAGGTCGATCAGTTCGACCGACAGGTCCTCGGGCAGGCTGTCGAGCGCCTCGATGCACTGCAGCGTGGTCGCGCCCCAGGTGACCACCGTGAGGTCGGACCCTTCCTCGACGACCTTGGCTTTGCCGATCTCGACGGTGTACTCGTCCTCGGGGACCTCTTCCCGGAACGCGCGGTAGATGCGCTTGGGCTCGAAGTAGATGACCGGGTCGGGGTCGCGGATCGCGCTGATGAGCAGGCCCTTGGCGTCGTAGGGCGTCGAGGGCATCACGACCTTCAGGCCCGGCGTATGAGCGTAGATCGCTTCGGGCGAATCCGAGTGCAGCTCGGGGGCGTGGATGCCGCCGCCGACGGGCACGCGGATGGTCAGCGGGATGGTCACCGCGCCGCGTGAGCGGGTGCGATAGCGGGCGGCGTGGTTGGTGATCTGGTCGTAGGCCGGCCCGAGGAACCCCTCGAACTGGATCTCGGGCACCGGACGCAGACCGCCGACGGCGAGGCCGATCGCGGCACCGATGATGCCCGACTCGGCCAGGGGCGTATCAACGACGCGGTGCTCGCCGAAACGCTGCTGCAGTCCTTCGGTGACGCGGAACACGCCGCCGTTGAGCCCGACGTCTTCGCCGAGGATGATCACGCGATCGTCGGCTTCCATCTCCTGGGTCAGCGCCAGGTTGATTGCCTGCACAAGGGTAAGGTTGGCCATCGAAGCGGTTCTCTCTGCTGCTGAGCCCGCTCAGATGCGCGGGCGGTGAGTGGTTGAAATGTCGGGCCTCAGCCGGCGGCAGCTACCGCGGCGGCCTGCTGCTGCTCTTCGGTCATGTTCGCCGCGGCAGTGGCGGCCTGCCACGCCGGGGAGTCGGGCATCGCCACGCTGATCCGGTCGGCGAGCGAATCGGCGGGTTCTTCGGTACGGATCAGGCTCCCCATCGTCGAGATGCTCCCGATGATCTCGGTCCGACCCTTGCGATCAGACCGGATGCACTTCACGTACAGCGGGTTGATCCAGTGGTCCTTGCCTTTGAGGTCGGTGACCTTCACGAGCATGGCGGGTTCCTCCTCGGACGACGACGGGGGAGCGAACAATTACGCGTTGACGGTCTGGGCGGAAGCGTTCAGCGTTTCCTGCTGCGGGTCCTGTCCGAGCCGGGTGGTCCGCATGGTGTCGCGCTGCGTGCGGAGCTGCTTGGGCAGTTCGGCGAAGGTGTAATTGAAGATGTCGTCGGTGGTGGGCTTCTCGATGTTCTCGGCCTTCTTGACGACGTCGCTGACGATCTGCTTGGCCCGGGCTTCCATCTCGGTCTGCTTCTCGTCGTTCCACAGGCCCTTGCTGTCGAGGTACTTGCGGATGCGGATGAGCGGATCCTTGGCGACCCACGACTCGACTTCTGCAGGGTCGCGGTAGCGACGCGCGTCGTCGGCGGTCGTGTGGTCACCGAGGCGGTAGGTGATCGCCTCGATGAATGTCGGCTCGTTGTGCTCGATGGCGTGCTTCACGGCGTCGCGAGACGCCTTGTAGACCGCGAAGATGTCGTTGCCGTCCACCTGAACCGCACGCATGCCGTAGGCGCAGGCCTTCTGGACGACCGTTTCCGAGCCCATCTGCTTGGAGATCGGCACCGAGATGGCCCAGCGGTTGTTCTGGCAGAAGAAGACGGTGGGCACCTTCAGCGCGGTCGAGAAGTTCATCGCTTCGTGGACGTCGCCCTCGGAGGTCGCGCCGTCGCCGAAGTAGCTGATCGCGACGCGATCGTTCTTCTGGCCGTTCTCGGTCTCGCGGTACTTCATCGACCACGCGAGGCCGACGGCGTGCAGCGGGTGCGTGCCGATCGGGATGGAGATCGGCATGATGTTCACGCCGTCGGGGATCTGGTTGCCGCGCTCGTCGCCCATCCAGTGCAGGAGGATCTTCTCCATCGGCAGGCCGTTGAGGAACAGCGCCGTGTTCTCGCGGTAGCAGGGGACCAGCCAGGAGCCGGGGGCGTGCTTGCGGATCGCGAAGCCCGAGCCCGCCGCCGCGGCTTCCTGACCCTTGTTCTGCGGGTAGGTGCCCATGCGACCCGAGCGCTGCAGCTTGAAGGCGATCTCGTCGTAGTGGCGGACGATCGACATCTGCTCGTACAGGAACAGGACGTCCTCGTCGCTCAGGGTGTCCGCGCCGAGTTCGGCGTCGAAGTTGCCGTGCTCGTCGAGGATCTGGAGGTATTCGATCTCGGTCTGGTAGGCGATCCGCTTCGGCATCGTCTGGTCTTTCGTGCTGGTCGCGACGCGTGGTCGCGTGGGTTGATCGGCGTGGCGGCCGGTGCCGGGGGCACGGCCTGTGTCCAATGTACCGGCTCGGGCCGGGGTGGTGTCCCCGCCCCCGATCGGGCCGGTTGTTTCGCGAGCGGGCTCGTCGGAAACGGCCTCAGGAGCCGGCATCCGGGTCGGCGAGCGGCGCCGATCCGGCGCCGGCGTTGGCCCCTTTCCCTGCGGTCATGCCGTGTCCATCGAGGTCCTCGGGCTTCCCGCCGTGCTGGTCGCCGGGGAACTGCTTGATCGCCGACTGGTTGGGCGTGCGACCGGTTCCCTTGGCGACGGGGGACGATTCCGGGGTAACAAACAGCTCGTTGGGCATCTCGTTGTTGTGCGCAATCGCGGCGGATGCGGCCTTGCGCATCGTGTCGTCCGAGTTGCTCTTGAGCTCACGCCACGCCTTGTGGCACTCCAGTTCGGCCATGTCCACGAAGTGCAGCGCGGCGGTCTTGTCGCGCTCGAACTCGAGCCCGTCGTCGCCGCGACGGATCTGCATGTCGAGCTTGCTCAGCGTGCAGGCCATCGCGTGGATCCACA
>CAXAVQ010000192.1:0-5375 GCA_963971985.1 uncultured bacterium | reverse complement strand
GTGCGTGAACAGGTCGGTGTCGTAGTTCGAGTTCCTGCCCTGGAGCACGCGCACGATACGCTCGAGGCCCATGCCGGTATCGACGTGCTTGTCCGGGAGCGGCTTGAGACCGTTCGGCTGGCGGTCGAACTGGATGAACACGAGGTTCCAGATCTCGATGACGTCGGGGTTGTCCTGATTGACGAGTGTCGCGCCGTCCACGGCGGCGCGGTCCTCGTTATCGCGACCGTCGTAGTGCAGTTCGCTGCACGGGCCGCAGGGGCCGGTGTCGCCCATCTCCCAGAAGTTGTCCTTGGCGTCGCCGGGGAGCACCCGCTCGGGGGGCAGGTACTTCAGCCAGAGCTGCTTGGCCTCTTCATCGGGCGCGAGGCCCTGCGCGGCGTCGCCCTCGAAGTAGGTGGCGTACAGCCGGCTCGGGTCGAGTTCCCAGACCTTGGTCAAGAGTTCCCACGCCCACTCGATGGCCTCGGCCTTGAAGTAGTCCCCGAAGGACCAGTTGCCGAGCATCTCGAAGAACGTGTGGTGGTAGGTGTCCTTGCCCACGTCGTCGAGGTCGTTGTGCTTGCCGCCGGCCCGGATGCACTTCTGGCTGTTCACGGCCCGGCTCAGGCCCTCCAGCGGGCTGCCCGGCTGGATCTGGCCCAGGAAGGCAGGCTTGAACTGGTTCATCCCGGCGTTGGTGAACAGCAGCGTCGGGTCGTCGTGCGGCACGACCGGCGACGAGGGCACGAACGTGTGCCCGGCGCGCTCGGTGAAGTAGTCGATGAACTGCTGACGCACCTTCGCGGAGGTGTAAGCGGTCTGGGTCGAACCGTGGGATGGCATGGAAATGGCGGCTCCGGGCTGGGAACAGAGGCTTCGCGTGGGCAGAGAAACGGCCTCCGCAAAGCGGCCATCCTACCCTGTTCGGAAGATGCCGACCGACGCCCGGTCTGTCTCTGTTCAGTACGAAAACGCCCGCTGGACCGGGTTCGAGAGCGTGCCGATGCCCTCGATCTCGACCTCGATCGTGTCGCCTTCGGAGAGGAACACCTGGGGGCTCCGGGCCATGCCCACGCCGCTGGGCGTGCCGGTCAGGATCACCGTGCCGGGCAGCAGCGTGGTCCCGCGGCTGATCTCGGCGACGAGTTCGGCGACTGGGAAGATCATGCTCGCGGTGGTGTCGTCCTGCATGACCTCGCCGTTGAGTCGGGTGGTGAGGCGGAGATCGCCCACGGATTTCTGCAGATCAACGATTGGAAGCACAACCGGCCCGAGCGGGCAGAAGGTGTCGAAGCTCTTGCCGCGACAGAACTGTCCGCCGGAGCCGGACTTCTGCCACCAGCGGGCGGAGACGTCGTTGGCACACATCACGCCGAGGATCGGGCCGCCGGCGTCGAGAACGGCCGCAGGATCCAGATCTCGACAGGGCTTGCCGATGACGATGGCTAACTCGCCCTCGAAATCGACCTGCTCGCGCTCGCCGTGGGTGTCGGCTCCGGTCAGAGCCTTGTCGGTGCAGACCGGCGGGATACGGATCGGCTCGCCGATGAGGCAGGCCGCGGCGGGGTTCTTCGTGAACAGCATCGGCCGGTCGGGGACCGCGGCACCCTGCTCGTCGGCATGGGCCTTGTAGTTGCGCCCGACGCCGATGATGTGACGGACGGGAAGCACGTCGTTCGACGGCAGGCGTACCCCCACCGTCGCGCCGAGGGTGGGGTCGAGCCCGATGAGGTCCATGGAACGTGCGGTCACTGCTGCTCCAGCCGGTCCATGGCGGCCTTGCGTCCCTCTTCCTGCTCCTGCAGCTTGCGCTGGAGCTCCACTCGGTACTGCTCCATTCCGGGCGGTTCCGGGAAGAGTTCGACGAGGATCTGGGACGGGACGCCCTGCTGTGCGAACACGCTGATCAGCGCGTCGTACACGACGCGCTGGATGCTCGACGGGACCCGCTGGTACATCAGCGAACTCTGGAAGATCTCGATGTCGCTGTAGGCGAGGATGTTGAGGAAGACCTCGCCGGCGGCGATGGCGAAGTCCGGGTGCATCTCGTCCATCCGGTTCCGGTCACGGTCGACGAGGGTCACCTGATCCTGCAGATCGAAGTATTTCTGGTGCACCTGCCGGGCGTACTCGATGTTGCCTTCGAAGGCCTGCCGGTTGCCGTTGAGCAGCCCGTTGAGGAAGGCGCCACGCAGCGCCATCTCGACTTCGGATGCGGCGACGTGGGGGATCGTGAGGCGGTCCTCGTCGAGTTGCTTGCGCACGAAAGTGGCGAGGTCCAGGCCGAGATCCTCGAAGAGCGCGGGGTCGTTGAGGTTCAGACCCGGGAAGTCGCGCAGTTCCTGGAACCAGTAATTCGCCTGCTCGATATCACCGAAGCGATAGGTTGTGCGGATCGCGTCCTTGAGGAAGTTCTGAAGACCCTGGCTATAGGTTGTGAACGCCCGGTTCTCCATGTCCTGCGAACGCCCGCCGCGGGCAGCGACTTCGTAGATGACCTCGGCGTAAGAAGGGATGTAGTGCAGCGAGACCATCGTGAGGTGAGTATCGCGGATGGGGTCGTACATGACCGTGCCGGAACGGAACAGTTCCTGCAGCGAATGCATCGTGATCCGGTCGGTGTTGAGTGTATTGAAGTTCCGGACGCCTCTCCGTTGCAGGCCGAGTTCCACCCCGCGGTGCGACCAGTAGACGGCGTGTGAAGACGGATGGCGCCAGTCGAGCGGGCCGAACTTCGCGGTGTAGCGCTGCATGCGTGTGGGCGCCATGTTGTACTCGTCGACCAGGACACGCTTGCGCACGTGCGGGATCAGACGCGACCACTCGCCCTCGTCATTCACCGTGTCGGCGTACTTTTCGTTGCGGTACAGCTGCGTGAACACCGAGTTCGAATCACCCCGCTGGGTGAGTTGGCGCTCCGCACCCTCCCGCGCAAACGGGATACCGCCTTCCTCAGCGGATTGGGTGAACCACGCCGTGTCGAGGGCTTCCTGCACGGCGTAGAGCTCGAGCAGGTCGTAGTCCAGGTCCAGCCCCGCTTCGTCGCGGATCCGGTTTACGAGTTCGGCCACGAGTGAGCCCTCAGGACCGACCCGGTTCTCCTCGATCACGTTCTCGTTGCGATCGGCGAGTTCCTTCTGGATCACCCCTTCGAGCGTCTCCGGTGCGGACACGACCTCTTCGATCCAGTCGACCATCTGCTGGGTGGCTTCTTCGTGACCCGGTTCGAGCCGAGGCGGCTCGCCGAGCAGCATGTGCCACTCGCGTGCGAGCTCTTTCTTGTAATACCGGTTCGCATCGTCCATGAACCCCTGGACCTTGTGATTGAAGATCCACGCGAGTTCGCGGTGCAACTGCACGTCGTTCGGGTTCTTGGGGATACCTTCCTGACGGAGCAGTTCGATGCCCGCCTTGACCCACTGCCAGCGTTCCTCGCTGGTCGAAGTCGCGACGGAAATGTTGTAGGCCATGTTCCATGCGTGGAACGACCACACGCGCGGGAAGCGCGGCTGCAGGCGGGTGATCGCGGCGGAGAGCTCGTACGCCTCGTGGAACTTGCCTTCCTGCTTGAGGCGGTCGGCCCGCATCCAGAGGTAGTTCACAAACAGGCCCCGGAACGCGCCCATGGCGATGCCGGCGGCGACTTCCGGGGGATCACCCTCGGTGGCGTTGTCGGTATAGGTGAGCTGAGCACGCCCCGCCTCGGCACTGACCTGCGTCGCGACGAATCCCGACCCGACCAGGCAGACGAGCAGGATGATCGAGCAGACGCCCTGCACCATGCGGTTGGATTGGTTCACGAGACCGTACTCCTTATGAAGGGGCGGGGATCACCCCTGTGAACACTACGCACTCGAAACCGAGTGGTTCGATCGGCTTCCAAGAGGTCAGTGTCCCGAGTAAATCGCCAATTCACGCCGGCGGAACATCGCGACCCCCAACCCGAGCATCACGAGAGTCCAAACACCGATCGCCCCGATCGTCCGCAGCAGGTCGCCCCAGCCGAGCAGACGCCCGTCGGAGAGACTCTCGATCGGTCGCAGCGAGACGTAGGGACCAGTCATCCAGACCACGACCTGGGTCACGCCCTTGGCGAGCATCTGCAGCGGCAGCGGGTTGCCCTCCGGCGTCGTCGTCGCGAACGAGTCCAGCGACTGGGCCATGTACCCGGCGCTCTCGGTCGCGAACAGCACGCAGAGTGTGACCACTACCGCCACCGGGAAACTCACGAACGTCGCCATGGCGATCGCGACCGCGGCGATGAACCCGAGTTTGATCAGCAAAACCGCGCAGATGCGCGTGAAGTTCAGCTCGTACCCGCCGGCGGGGTACAGCAACTCAAGACCGTCGGGGGGGAAAACGAACGTCTGCGGGTTGTCCGGGAAGTTATAGACATCGACCAGCAGTACCCCGTCGCTGCTCAACATGTCGGAGGGGATCCGCATCAATTGCGTCACTTTCAGACCAACCTGACGGATACCGGCCTGCTGACGATCGCTCATGGGCGGCGGCCAAAGCTGACCGTTCACCCGGAACCCCAACCGATAGAGGGCCGACGGGTCGTTCGAACCGGCCTGGATCTGGTAGCGCAGCGTGAAGTCGATTCCGCTGCCGACGAACTCTTCAAGTCCCTGGAAGGCGAAGATCCTCGCTTCGCCGAGACGGACCGCCCGCCGGAGGGTCTCGGCCTCCCGTCGCAGGTCCTGACGGAGCGCCCGACGAAGTTCCTCGGTGATCTCGAGCGATGGGTCGTTGCTCTTCATCTGCGCCAGGCGACGCTCAACGATCGGATTCAGATCCTCATCTCTGATGACTTCGATCAGAGGCTCCAGACCGACGCGTGCCACAAGAACCTGGTCCTCAAGCAGGCGTCGGTCGAGGGTTCGGTAATCCGGTTCGCCCTCAGGCTGCACGCTGGTGTCGCGGATGCCGCCCTCGGCGGTCTGGTCGACCACGCGGTGGTACGCGACCTCACCCTGCGCGGGCTGGAGTTCGAGGTACTTCGTGAAGAGGAACACCCCGCCGGAGACCACCAGGAGCAGGATGGCGTTGAGAACCATCACGCCAACCCATTTGCCGGTGACGTAGCCCCAGGCCGGCACCGGCTTGGTGCTGGTCTGCCAGATGATCTTGTCCCGCTGCTCGAAGGCCACCGACGCCGCGCAGAAGAACACGGTCATCAGCGCGAGGATCATGTAGCCGAAACCGGTGCCGTACTGCATCCACTGCTGAACGCGGTAGCGGAGCGGCTGCTCCTCATTGAGCACGCTCGGGATGAACGCCAGCAGGACGAGCAGGATGACGATGAAGACCAGGCTGATCTTCATGCGGACCGCTTCGTTGAGCAGGTTCCGGGCGATCGCGAACACGGGATGCGAGGCGCCCAGAAGCAG
>CAXAVQ010000191.1:0-5423 GCA_963971985.1 uncultured bacterium | reverse complement strand
CCCATTGCTCGGCCCAGCGGAGTTTCTCGACTTCCTCCTCGGTGCCCGACGACACGGGCGAAGCGCCCATGTTCGCGTTGATCTTGGTCTTGCTGCCTCGCCCGATGCACATCGGGTCGAGGTTGTTGGCCAGGTGCTTGCGGTTGGCGGGGATGATCAGGCGTCCCGCGGCGATCTCGTCGCGGACCTGCTCGGGCGTCAGGTGCGGCTCGCGCTCGGCGACGCGGCGCATCTCGGGGGTGATGATGCCGAGGCGCGCGGATTCGAGCTGGGTAACCGGGGTGAAGTTCGGATCGCTGGGGACTGCGCGGATGTAGGTGGTGGCGAGCTTGCCCGACAGGTACTCCTCGGCGCTCAGGCCGATGTTGTGGCCGAGGCAGCCGGTGGCGTGCGAGTCGATTTCTTCGGTGGTCCAGCCATCGGGCAGGAAGTCCCACGCGGTCTTCGCGCTCGGCGCGGGCATGCCCGGCGTGTCGGGCGAGGAGAACATCCGAGGGCCGCCGATGTTCGGCTTGTTCGCGAACGAACCGGGTGAGGTGCCCGCGCGGTCGGAGCCGGGGTTGTGGGCGTGGCCGTAGGGCGCGGGGAACTTGTCGGACAGCGTTGGCGAGTCCACATCGAAGATCGGGTCGTTGACATCAAGCCCGGCGAACTCATCGGCGTTGTTGTCGCCGACGGTCAGGCGCGCGGCCTTGCCGGCGGGCGAGTTCGGACCGAGGTGCTCGGGGCGAAGCTTGGGGTACGGGTGGGAGTCGGTGTTGTTGGGAGTAATCATGGCGTGCCTCTCGTGAGGGCTCGCCGGAATCGGGTGCAGCGGGCGTGCGCGTGTGCGGGCCCGGATCGCAATCCCTCCGCCGGTACGAACCGGATCAGGTTCAACGGGTGCGTCTCAGCCGGCCGATGCCAGCGCCCCGTGCGAATGGTGGTCGGACGGAGTGTATCACGGTCGAGCGGGCAACCGAAGCCGCGGGGCGAGGTAGGAAGTTCAGGAGAAACGCCACCATGCCGACACGCCGCTTTCACGCCCCGATTGCCGCTCTGGCTGCTCTCACGGCGGCACTCACGGGATGCACGACGCAGCCGAGGCCCGTGCTCGACGAATCACCGGACGCGTCGGTGTCGGTCGAGTTCGGACCAGAAGCGGGTGCGCCGGTGCGTCTTGGGGCTCGCAACACGCTGACGGTCGAGGTCAACGGCGAAACGGTGCCGCGCGTGCTGTTCGACACCGGGGCGGGCGGCTTCGTGATCCGCCCTTCGCACGCATCGAGGCTCGGCCTGCCTCGGACCGGGACCGTCACGGTGAGTTCGGTCGGCGCGCAGCGGAAGATGCCGACGGTCTGGGTCGAAGCCCTCTCGGTCGGCGGCATGACGGTGCGCCACACCGAGGCGGTCGAACTGGATACGGATTTCGTCGGGCTCATCGGCCTGAGCCGCGCTGGCGGGCTGATCGGCGCGACGATCATGGACCACGCTGTCGTCGAGTTGGATCTCGAGGCGTCAACGATTGCGCTGCACGACCCGGCGTCGTACGCCCTTCCGACCGACGCATCGTGGGTGCGAACGACGCGCGTCCCGATGGGGCTCGCGGTCGGAGGCGAGTTCGAACGCGGCTCCGGGCTGATGCTGATCGACAGCGGCGCGGAGATGAGCGTGCAGGTCGCCGGCGATGCCGTCGAGCGCCTCGGGCTGGCTGAGCACTACGAGGGTGACCTCGGCAGGATCGGGGTGATGGACCGTGTCTATCGCACGCTGCGCACAGAACTGGAGTTCATCGAGGTCGCCGGGCAGCGTGTCGAGGCGGTCGATGCCGACTTGGTGCTGGAAGCCGAGCACGAACTGCCCGGCTGCATCGCGCTGCTCGGTCGCGACTTCCTGAAGCGGTTCACCATCGTGATCGACGCTCCGGGCGAACGGATGGCGTTCATCCTCAAGTAGCAGCGGTCATGGCTAGTTTGGCGTGGTCGGCTGGAGGATTTCGTCGCGATCGGCGAGCCATTGGGAGCGGGGAAGGTAGTAGAGCCAATAGAAATGATCCTGAATCATCGTAATGGACGGATCGTGCACCACCGAGGTGATCCGATGCATATCTTTGCGATGTTCCATATCCGCCCAGGTCCTCGGCGGCTCGC
The DNA here is from genome assembly GCA_963971985.1 of uncultured bacterium. Taxonomy (GTDB): domain Bacteria; phylum Planctomycetota; class Phycisphaerae; order Phycisphaerales; family UBA1924; genus JANSXG01. The sequence goes on along the minus strand of CAXAVQ010000191.1, from coordinate 3,294 downwards.
GAAGATTGAGCAGTAAGAGGCGGATGGCCTCGGCCTGCTGCTCATCGGCATCGGCCAGTGCAGTTTGCAGCAAGGGGATCACCGCATCGCCGAAGCGGTACAACGCGAAGATCGCGAACTTTGCGTCTTCGGGGATGTCGTTGTCGCGAAGGTGCGGGATGAGGATCGGCGCAGCTCTCTCGGCTGATGCGCTGACGCCGGCGGTCCCTAGCGCTAGCGCACAAAGCAGTTGTTGCTGGTAGTCGTCGCTCTGAAGACCGGCTTCCAGCAGATCACGCGCGGCATCGGCGTTCTTGACCAGTGCGCGGTATCCGTTTGCCGCGTTCGAGACCGGGGTATATCGATCCTGCTCTCGATCTCGTGGGAGCGTATCGCTGCGCAGACCCTCGACGGTGACCTCAAGCAAGCGGCGCGTGACCGTGCCAGTCGATACCAGACGCCACGCGGGCAGATTGTCGTCTTCCGATAGCCATGACCATGGATAGATGTACCGCCACCGGAGAGTCGCGGCGATCTGGCGCTGCTGCCAATCGTCTGCATGCAGAGCCCGTTCCAGTTCGTCGATCGGTGGTTCCGGGAGGCGACCGAGCGCGTCCATGGCCTCGATCGCGTTCCAGCGGGTGTCGTCGGCGCGGAGATCGCTGACGAGTTCATCCACGGTCGGCGCGGCGCTCGCGGCGGCCGCCGCCGCAAGCATCAGGATGGCCGCCCGGATCACGACACCGGCTCCATCGCCCCGTCCACGAACAGCATCCATTCGACCACCGCGCTCTGGGGCAACCGCTCGACACCCAGTTGGCGGAGCATGTTCAGGCACTGGGCGCGGTGGTGCATGCCGTGAGTGGTCACATGCGTCAGAACGCCGCCTCTGGTGAAGGAGTAGGACTTCCCGCCCCGCTCGGAGGTCGCGACGCCGTCGACCGGGTGGGCATTCGCGGCGGCGCGGAAGTCGCGATCGATCTCCTCGAACAGTTCGAGGAGCTGGTCGGCCGTCCGCTCGCCGCCGGCCTCAAGGCGTTCGCGCTGTTCGCGCCCGGCGAGCATGTCGCCCCAGCCGCGCATCGCGCCGAGGATGTGGGTGATGGTCGCGTGCAGCGAGCCGAGGCCCATGTCGAACTTCTGGTGGAACTGGTCATGCGAGAGCGGGCGACAGGCCTCGACGAGGTTGCGAGTCGCCCAGGAGTTGGTTTCGATCAGGATGGTCAGCGGGTCGGAATGTGCCATGCGGGTGCCTCCGGTGAGAGTGTACCGGGGGCCTACGGAATGGCAGTAGTGCCTCTCGAGGGCGAGGTTCAGGAGGGTGCGTCTTTGCATGTTTCCCTTATACGGGTAGACGGGCTTGGCGGGTCCGGCGATTCAGCATCGAACTACTGGAGCTGCGCGCAGTAGTAGATCGTCAGGGTGGTCGGACAGATCGCGACGGCACCGGTCTGGTCATGGCCGGCGAAGTGCATCAGCATGACCACCCGGCCGGAATCTTGTGCGAGCCACTGCGGCAGGTTGCCGATCCACTGCAACTGCGGCGTGTTGGCGTGCGGATTCGACATCAGCATGAACTCCTCGTTCGGCGCTTCTGCGGCGCGGATGGCTTGGGTCTGATCGAGCGATTTGAGGCGCTGCAGTTCGGATGTGAAGGTGTTCTGATCGGGCCAGCGAACCCGAAGCTGAATCGATGTCGGTGCTTGCAACACGCCCGGCCACAGTTGGACAGCTGCATCCGCGGCATTCGACGGGATCGTCTTTGGTAGAAAGTCGAACCCAGGCGACGGAAAAACATTGTGGTACGCGGGGTACTGCGAGAGTGACTCGGTAGGACCCGGGAACATCTTGGTTCCGATGAACCAATACGCCGCGGCGCCAAAGCCGCCGAGGGCGACGACCAGCGCGAAGCCGATCATCAGCAGTTTCTCGTGCTTCCATTTCCCGCCGGCTCGTAACATTGCTTCCTCCGTCACGATGTTACCGGCGGGGCAAGGTTCAGTTCCCATACAGGTCCGCAAAGGCCTCTTCGATCGTCGAAAACTCGAACTCGAAACCATGCTGTTTGAGTCGGGTGGAGGCGCAGTAGCGCCCGTAGAGGGCGAGTTCAGGATCGGTGCGCAGGATGAGCTTTGAGCCGAGGCGCACGGCCCAGGCGGGCGTCGGCAGGCCGATGGGCATGCCGAGCGAGCGACGGAGGGCGCGCATGAATCGCTTGTTCGAGACCGGCTCGGGCGCGGTGGAGAGATAGACACCTTCCATTGAGTCGTCTTCGATCGCCCGGGTGAACAGGCGTGCGAGGTCGCGCTCGTGGATCCAGCTCATGCCCTGCGTTCCCGAGGCGACGGTGCCGCCGAGGCCGAGGCGGGCGAGGGGCCGGAGGCGCTTCATCGCGCCGGTCTTGGCCGACAGGACGAAGCTGGTGCGGAGGATGACCTTGCGGAGGGTGTCGGGGCAGGCGCGGTGGAATTCAGCTTCCCAGGCAAGAGCGACCTGCGGCGCGAGGCCGTAGCCGGGCGGGGAGTCTTCATCGCACCAGAGCTCGGGCGGGTCGCCGACGATGTGGGCGGTGCTCATCTGGACCCAGACGGCGGGCGGGTTCGATGCGGCGCGGACGGCCTGGCCGAGGACGCGGGTGGATTCGACGCGCGAGCGGAGGATCTCGTCGCAGTGGTCGGGGGTCTTGATGCAGTCCACGGTCCGCCCGGCGAGGTTGACGACCGCGAGCGCGCCGTCCACCTCGCTCGCCCAATCATCTTGGTCGTCCGTCGGGAGCGTGCGTGCGTCCCAGCGGAGATGGCGGAGGCGCGGGTCAGACGATTGGGGCGGATGGCGCGAGAGTGTGACCACCGAATACCCGGCGTCGAGTAGGTGACGGCTCAGGGCGGTGCCGACCTGTCCGGTGCCCCCGGTGATGACGATGCGAGCGTCGTGGCGAGTCATGGCGTCTCCCGTGCAGATTCAGAAGTTTCAAGAATAATTGAAATATACGGTGTCTCAGGGCCCCGGGCAAGGGAAACCCAGCGGAATCGTCAGGCGGCCGAAACTTTGTTTGGGTTTTGATTGTACTCCGCGATGAATGGCGATATCCAGCGTCCGTCGGATGTGGCAGGTTTCTGGGCGATCCGGCGATCGGGAATTGTGGCGGCGGCCCGCGCGTTTGCCTTTATGATCGATCGCGTCGGGTGACTGTTCGCCCGTGTGCGTGCTGTTTCCATAGACGGAGGATGAAGATCATGCTGACTCGCTTTTTGACCGCCGCGACCCTCGGGTGCGCGGTGATGGCTTCGCCGGCGCTGGGTGCCAGCGCGGATG
>CAXAVQ010000190.1:0-5452 GCA_963971985.1 uncultured bacterium | reverse complement strand
CCAAAGTCATCGCCATCGGTCCCGCAGTCGCGGAACACCGTCCGAACGCAGGACACCGACGAGTTCGAGTTGTAGATCCCGTACGCCGCCCCGGCGACCGCGATGTCCGAGACCTCACAGTCTTCGAGCACAACGTCCGGGCAGTTCACGGCCGAGAGATTCGACCGAATGGCGAACGCGTTGCCGCCACCGCCGCGACGAATCGACGTCCAACGCAGGAGCCCCGACGCGTTCCCGCCGTTGAACGAGACCCCGTCCCAGACGGTCGAGCCGGTGTCATCGAACGAGGTCATCACGATCGGCTGCGAGGACGTCCCGAGGCATTCAAGGCGACCCTGCACCTGGAGCTCGGAGTTGTCGCCAAGCCCGCAGATCCGGGCCCCAGCGCCGACCGTCAAAGTGACCCCAGCCGGAACGAGCACATCGCCCGAAGCGATCTCCCAGGAGTCGAGGCCGGTCATGGACTCCATGAACCCGCCCGCTGACGTCGCACCCGCGTTCACGCGAATCCGCGGCACGCTGTTCCCGACGAACACGCATCCCGACACGCCCTGAACGGAGTTCGGTTGCACGGTCGCGCACTGGCCGATGTTGTTCTCGAACAGGCAGTTCTCGATGACCGTGCTCCCTCCGGTCGCGTTCGCCAGGAACGCGAAATCGGTTGTCGCATCGCCGCAGGCACGGAAGTCACTCGACACAATCTCCAACATGGCGCTTGAGCCGTACACCCCGTAGTCGAGCCCGCCGGTGGCGATGTCCGTGAACGAGCAGTTCTCGAAGCGGACAAGACCACTGTTGAAGGCCGCGACGTTCGATCGAATCGCAAACGCATTGCCGCCACCGCCGCGCCGGATGTTCGTCCACTGCAGAAGCCCGGAAGCGTTCGTCCCGTTGAAGGTCAGCCCGTCCCAGAGCGTCGCGCTGGTGTCGTCCAGCGAGGTCATCACGATCTGGGCGAGTTCCGTCCCGAGGCACTCCAGACGCCCCTGCACCTGGATCTCCGAGTTATCGCTGATCCCGAAGATGTTCACGCCGCCCTCGATCGTGAACAGCGTGCCCGATGGCACAAGCAGATCGTTCCCGCTCAACTCGAACCCCTCGAAGCCCGACGCCTGGGCGCGCATCACGCCGCCGTCGGCCGTGGTGCCGGCGAGGATCCGCACCCGATCGAAGGTGTTCCCGGCGAACGAGTTCATCACGAAACCACCGACGTTGCCCGGCGCAATCTGAGCGGCACGCCCGGTGTTCGAGGCGAAATCGCAGCCGCTCACCGTCAGTGACGAGACGCCCTGATCCCGCAACGCGAAATCGAAGTCCTGGTCCCCGCAGCTCTCGATGATCGAGTCCGTGATCACGACCGTCGAATTGCCCGTCACGAAGATACCGCTGCTCACCGATGGCGCACCGGAGCATTGCCGGACGGCGCAGTTTGCGATCGTCGTTGATGCCCCACCGCTCACCGTGATGCCGCTTCCGATCGCCAGCGCGTTCGGCTGCCCCGCAAAGCGGATCTCGCAGAACCGCAACTCCGCGCTCGCGAAGCTGCTGTCGATATACAGCCCGTCCCACTGCTCCGGAGCGCTGTCGAACGACGACGTGAAGAGGATCGGCGAACCGATGCTCCCGATCGCCGAGAGATGACCGTTGGAGACCTGCAGCGTTGTGTTGGAGCCCCCACGCACGATCACGCCCGGTTCGATGGTGAGGGTCGCACCGTTGAGGACAATCACATTCGCAGTGAGGTCATACGGGCTGCCCGCGAGACCCCATGTCGTATCCGCGTTGATCACGCCCCCGACCGGCGTCTGGCCCGAGGCCGAGACCGTCATCGCCAGGACACCGATCAGCCCGCACCACAGCCGCCGTGCACCAAAAACCTGCGCCATCTTGTCTCTCCTCTGATGCTCAGCCGACCGGGGTGTCGGCTCCTCCACACCCAACCTACCCCCAGACCCTCGCCTCACCAACAAGTTCATGGGAATCAGAATCGATTTGAGCCGGTCAAAACTGCCTGTTTTTCAACCAGATCCTCGTCAGTCCGCCTTCCAAGCTCCTCATCCCCCTTCCGAGCGTCCGTTAGACTGTCGGTATGACCCAGACTTCTTCGACCCCCGCTTCCAGCGAGGCGCGATCCCTCGCTCCCGTCTACCGATCCGCCCTCGAGATGATCGGCAACACGCCGATGCTCGAGCTCAACCGCCTCGAATCCGGCCCTTGTCGCCTGTTCGGCAAGCTCGAGATGATGAACCCCGCCGGCTCGATCAAGGACCGCATCGGCCTGAGCATGATCGAGGCCGCCGAGCGTGACGGCCGACTCGACCCCAACGCCGACCCGAAGCCCACCATCATCGAGGGAACCGCCGGCAACACCGGCCTCGGCCTCGCCCTCGTCGCCGGCCAGCGCGGCTACCGGATGCTCGTTGTCGTCCCCGACAAGATGAGCGAGGGCAAGATCCAGCACCTCCGCGCCATGGGCGCCGAGGTCGTCCTCGCGCGATCCGACGTCCAGAAGGGCCACCCCGAGTACTACCAGGACGTCGCCGCCCGCCTCGCCGAGAAGACGCCCAACAGCATCTACATCAACCAGTTCTCCAACGAGCACAACACCCAGGCCCACTACGAGCACACCGGACCCGAGATCCATCGCCAGATGGAAGCCCACGGCGGCGTGGACGTCTTCATCGCCGGCGTCGGCTCCGGCGGCACCATCTCCGGCGTCGGGCGCTACCTCAAGGAGCAGAACCCGAACTGCAAGATCGTCCTCGCCGACCCGGCCGGCTCGATCCTCGAGCCGCTGGTCAACCGGGGCGAGAAAGTCGAGGCCGGCTCGTGGCTCGTCGAGGGCATGGGCGAAGACTTCGTCCCCGACATCTGCGACCTCGACGTGGTCGACGAGGCCATCGCAGTCACTGACGCCGAGTCCTTCCACGCCGCGCGCGAACTGCTCGATCGCGAGGGCCTGCTCGCCGGTTCCAGCACGGGCTGCCTCATCGCCGCGGCCAAGAAGTTCTGCGCCAAGCAGGACAAGCCGATGAACGTGGTCACCCTCATCTGCGACCAGGGCGCGAAGTACCTCGGCAAGATGTTCAATGACTACTGGATGATCGACAACGGCTTCATCGATCGCGAGCAGGCCGGCGACCTGCGCGACATCATCGCGCGTCGTCACGCCCATCGCGAGGACTACGTCGCCAAGCCGACCGACCCGCTCAGCCAGATCGTCAAGGTCATGGACCTGCAGAACATCTCGCAGATGGCCGTGGTCGAGACCGTCCACCTCACCTCGACCGGTCGCGACCACGACAAGGTCGTCGGCATCATCGACGAGAGCGACATCCTCATGGCGGTCGTCGAGGGCGACTCGGCGCTATCACGCCCGGTGTCGGACTTCATGACCACCCGCCTCGAGACCATCTCGCCCCGCGCCAAGGTCGAGGACCTGATCCCGATCTTCCGCGCCGACCGCGTCGCCATCGTCGTCGATGACAACGCCCCCGAGGGCGCGGGCACCGAGTTCCGCGAGTACCTCGGCCTGATCACCAAGATCGACCTCATCAACTACCTCCGTCGCCAGCTCAAGTAAGCACCTTCCCCCGCTTCGCATTCCATCACCGACCCCATCCGCACGGGAGCCCGCATGTCCGAGCACGCCAACCTCCGCATCGCCAGCCAGGTCATCCACGCCGGCCAGCACCCCGAACCCATCACCGGCGCGGTGATGCCCCCCATCTTCACCAGCACCACCTACGCCCAGGAATCACCGGGCGTGCACAAGGGCTTCGAGTACTCCCGCTCGCACAACCCCACCCGCTACGCCCTCGAGCGCATGATCGCCAAACTCGAGGGCTCGACCATCGCCGAAGACACCGACCCGTCCTGCGGCGGGTTCGCCTTCGCCTCGGGCCTCGCCGCCATGGCCACCGCGCTCGAACTCATCGACGCCGGCTCGCACATCATCTCGATGGACGACATCTACGGCGGGTCCAACCGCCTGCTCCAGAAGGTCCGTCAGCGCACCCAGAACCTCGACATCGACTTCGTGGACCTCACCGACGAGTCGAAGCTCCGCGCGGCGATGCGTCCCGACACCGCCATGCTCTGGGTCGAGACGCCGACCAACCCGACGCTGAAGATCGTCGACATCGCACGCGTCGCGCAGATCGCCCACGAGGTCAACCCCAAGTGCCTCGTCGTGGTGGACAACACCTTCTGCTCGCCGGTCAACCAGCGCCCGCTCGAGCACGGCGCGGACATCGTCATGCACTCCTCGACCAAATACGTCAACGGGCACTCCGACGTCGTCGGCGGCATCCTCGTCACCGGCAAGCCGGAGATCGCCGAGCGCCTGCGCTTCCTGCAGAACGCCATCGGCTCGGTCATGGGCCCGTTCGATGCCTACCTCACCCTGCGCGGGCTCAAGACCCTCGACGTGCGCATCCGGCGCCACAACGCCAGCGCCCTGCGTATCGCCAAGCATCTTGAGGCCAGTGACCTCGTCGATCGCGTGGTCTACCCCGGCCTCGAGAGCCACCCGCAGCACGGCGTGTACAAAAAGCAGATGGAAGCGACCGGCGGCGGCGGGACCGGCATGATCACCTTCTTCATCAAGGGCGGGCTCGAACCGGCCAAGGCCTTCCTCGAAACCGTCAGCATCTTCACGCTCGCCGAGTCGCTCGGCGGCATCGAGTCGCTCATCGAGCACCCGGCCATCATGACCCACGCCTCGGTCCCGCCCGAGCAGCGCGCGGTGCTCGGCATCGACGACGCCCTGATCCGCCTGTCGGTCGGCATCGAGGACTGCGACGATCTGATCGCCGATGTGGACCGTGCCCTCGAGGCGGCGTCGGCCAAGATGGGGACGATGGCGGGCTGATCGGCCCGCCTACGCTTGGACATGACCACCGACCGACCAGACCGGTGTCCGTGCCCGAAATGTCCGTGCCCGGTGCATCGCCAGTGGTCGGTGTGTGTGCTGGTGACCGAGTCGATCTGCACGCGTCCGTGGGAAGACGTCGCCCGCGCCGCGCTCGAAGCCGGCGCGGACTGCCTCCAGCTGCGTGAGAAAGAACTGTCGGGGCGCGAGCTGCTCAGCCGCGCGCGTCGCTTGCGCGAACTGACGCGCGAGCACGATGCGGCGATGGTCATCAACGACCGCCCGGACATCGCGGCGCTCGTCGAGGCCGACGGCGTGCACCTGGGCCAGACCGATCTCCCGGTCGCTGAAGCGCGCCGGATCGTCGGTGACGGCGTGTGCATCGGTGTGAGCGCGACGACGCTCGACCAGGCCAGCGAAGCGCTGCGCCACGGCGCGGACACGCTCGGCCTCGGCCCGATGTTCCCGACGACCACCAAGGCCAACCCCGGCGGTCGCACCGACGGCTCGGTCGCCGGCCCGGCGCTCGCGCGCGAGGTGCTTACCAAGCATCCGGACACCCCCCACCTTGCCATCGGC
>CAXAVQ010000189.1:0-5454 GCA_963971985.1 uncultured bacterium | reverse complement strand
GTGAACGCCTCTGCGTTCAGACCGTTGCGGCGTGCTCGTCGATGGCGGTCACACGTTCCACGATTGCGTCGTTGACGCGTGCGCCGACATATTCGCGTGCGGCCCGCACGGCGGCGCGGATGGTCCGGGCTTCGGATGAGCCGTGGCAGATGATGCAGCCGCCATTGACGCCGAGCAGTGGTGCACCGCCGTATTCGTGGTAGTCGTTCTTCTTCATGAGCGACTCAACGACGGGTTGGAGGCGCATGGCGAGGTCGGGGTCGGCCTCGAAGACCTCGTGGGCGATGGCCTTGAAGAGGGATTTGGCGAAGCCCTCGGCGAGTTTGAGCATGGTGTTGCCGACGAATCCGTCGGTGACGATGACGTCGGCACCGCCTTCGAAGACCTCTCGCCCCTCTATGAAGCCGGTGTAGTTGAGGTCGTGGATGTCGCGGATCATGTCGCGCACGGCCTTGACCATGACGGTGCCCTTGGCCTCCTCCGAGCCGATGTTCAGCAGGGCGACGCGTGGGGAGGCAATGCCGAGCACCTTCTTGGCGTAGATCTCGGCCATGACGGCGTACTGCGCGAGGTGGGTGTCGCGAGGTTCCGGGTTCGCGCCGACGTCGCAGACGATGACCGGGCCATGGAAGGTCGGGATGGCGGTGGCGATGCCCGGGCGGTGCACGCCGGGGAGCCGTCGCATGTACATCGTCGCGGCGGAGACGCAGGCACCGGTGTTCCCGGCGGAGATGACCACGTCTACGGGGTTGTCCGAGTGACGCTTCGAACCGAGCTGCATCAGTTGGACGATCGAGGAATTGGGCTTGGACCGTACGGCGTCGACCGGCGATTCGTCCATCGCGATCTGGTCTGGCGCGTGATGGATGGTGAGGCGGCTGTCGGAGATCCCGCGTTCGCGGATGTGCTCTTCGATGACGGCGCGGTCCCCGACCAGCACGATCTGATCGCCTTCGTCGAGGAGGTCGAGCGCGTCAAGAGATCCCTTGATGATGACGTCGTGATCGCCCCCCATGGCATCGATGGCAATACGCATCGAGCGTTATCCCGGGAGAGGGCTGCGGGAGGGAAAAGCGTGCGAGCGGTTCAGTTGTCCAGGCCGATGCCATGCTTACGGACGGTGATCCGCAGGCCCGGGCGGACGTATCCGGACTCGGGGCAGGCACGGTGGTGCTGCTTGGGCAATGCCGTGAGCGGGCAGGAGCCTGGGACGTCGGGGCGGAGCGCGAGGTGGCTGCGACGACGACGGGTGCGGCCGTACGAGATGCGATGTGTCGGGTGCATGACTACCTCGGGAGTGGTCGAATCGCCGCTGGCGGGAGAGCCGCCGCTGGCGTGTATCAACGGTGCGAAATGGGCTGGCTCCATGCCGTGGAGCGTGCCGAGCGAAGCAGTGTACCGAGGGCCGTGAGGGGGGTCAACGAGTCTTGCTCAGGGGGGGCGAGCCCGATATACTCGTCGCCATGCCGGGTTCCCGGCCGACAACCAAGGTTTGCCTCCCTAGCTCAATCGGTAGAGCAGCTGACTCTTAATCAGCGGGTTTCAGGTTCGAGTCCTGAGGGGGGTACTGACAAGCCTCGGCAGAGCCGGGGCTTGTATCGTTTTGCGATGCCAGAACCGGGGGATTCGAGAGGCCAAATCCGGTTTTTCGTTCGTTCGGAACAGGCATTATGGGCCTTTGGTCAGACCGGAGGTACCGTTATGAATGGAATTAGGTCGGTTTCCGGGGTGTGTACCGCCGGCCTCGCACAGTTGAGACAGAAAAGAGAAGTGGAGAACACGATGACACGCAACCAAAATGGATTTTTGCTGAGTGCGCTGGCGGGCCTGGCGGTCGCCGGCGTGGCGTCCGCGGGGCCGATCCTGATCTGCCCCACCTGGGATCTTGAGATCGGTCAGCCCGGCGCGGTCGGTGGATCGGTCTCCGGCGTCGAGCGGATCGGCGGCGAGGTATTCGTCGGCGGCGGCTTCGACTCGCTCGGGGGACAGCCGGGTACGACACGCTGGGGGCGGTACGACATCGCCACTGGTCAGTTCAGCGGGCTTGGGAACTCCTCGCCGGACAACTTCGTTTCTGGGTTCTTCACCTACGACGACGGCAACGGTGAGCAGGTGTACATCACCGGCTCGTTCAACAGCGTGACCGTTGACGGTCAGGCTCTCCCCAACTCGCGTGGCCTCGTCCGCTGGGACGGAGTCACGGTGAGCGCTATCCCGAACAGTCCGTTCACCGGCACGTTTGACTTCATGTGGGACGGCCTCGACTACAACGGGCTGCTGGTCACCGGCGGAAACGGTGGTTTCTTCGATGGCGGCACCATCGTGCAGAAGCCGACTTTCGCGACATGGGACGGCACAACCTGGAACACATGGTCGAACGAATTCGACGGCCTCGTCGCTCCGGTCATTCTGGCCATGACCGAGTTCCAGGGCGAGGTGTACTTCGGCGGACGTTTCTCGACCTTTGACGAGGACCTCAGCGACCCGAACAACCCGCTCGTCGAGTCCAACAACATCATGAAGTGGGACGGCACCGACTTCTCAGGCGTCGGCGGCGGCGTTTTCCGTGCCACGAGTATTGTTTCACAGGTCCTCGCACTTCAGGTTTTTGACGACGGCTCAGGCGAGAAATTGTACGTCGGTGGTCGGTTCGATCGCCTGGGCTCACAGTCCGGAACGGTTTCCCCGGCGGTCGCCCGCTGGGACGGCACGCAGTGGGAAGCACTGCCCGGCTTCCCGCAGTCCGGTCGCGAGGTTCGCGACTTCGAGGTCTTCAACGGTGAGCTTTACGCCGTGGGCAACTTCGAGTCGACCGACCTCGGACAGGCTCGGAAGTTTGCCAAGTGGAACGGTACGTCATGGGAAGAAGTCGGTGGCGGCTTTGGTCTCGGTGCAAGCACCGACAACCCGGCGGCTATCACCTCGACCGATGACAGCCTGATCGTCGGTGGTGCCTTCACCCAGGCCGGCAATGGTGTCGGTCCGGGCTCTGGCAGCGCGACCGGTCTCGCGGAGTGGGTTGCCCTTTGCGACACCGAGTGCGATGGAGATGTCACCGGTGACAACACGGTCGATCTGGCCGACCTGAACCTCGTGCTCGCGAACTTCGGTGAGACAACGAGCGAAGGAGATGCCGACGGGAACGGCGAAGTCGACCTTGGCGACCTGAACCTCGTGCTCGCGAATTTCGGCACGAACTGCTGACACTCAAGCTGATTCCAGATCGAACGGGCGGCTCCTGGCGGGCCGCCCTTTTTCGTTGCCACCGGTACGGATTGGTTCCAGATCGCGTCACTGTGTCGAACCGATCAGGAAGTCCCTATTCCAACGGTTTTCGCTGTGCTCGCAGGGAATCCTGTTGTAGCCTGAATCGGAAGAGGAGCCACCTATGCACCGCCTCGCGATTCTCCTGCTCGTCCTGATCGGCAGCATCGACGCCGGTGCGGCCCCGGTCTGGGTGACCCCCAAGCATCGGGCTGCGCCTCCCTCGGAGATGCTCGCGGGCGCACCGCTTGCCCCGGTCTCGCCTGCGGATGTGCCGATCTGGTCGACCGGCGCGATGCTGCGTGTCGATCTCGGCGCGGATGGCGCGTGGCGAGGCGATTTGCCCGTGGACGTCGCCGGCGACCTGAGGATCCTGCCGATTTCACAAGCAGGTGACGAACTGACGCTCACGCTTCACGATGGGATCGAGCGGGCGCCGATACGGCTCGACCCCGCTTCCACGGACGCCATCTCGGAGATCACAGAGGTGCCGGGTGTCGGCTTCTTCACCGGTTCCATCGTTCCCGTGGAGCGGGCTTCGACGTGGCGCGTGTCGATCAGCGCTCCGCCGGGCACCCGCATCGCGTATCTGGCCTTCTCGACCGACAGTTCCGTCGCCCTCCGGTCGGCGCGGGTGACGGATCGCACGGTCGTGGGCGAACCGATCGCCTTCCGAGCCTCGATGCACGCGGCCGTCGGCGCGCCGGCGTTGGGCGGAGTTGCGATGGACATGTTCGTGACCACGCCGGACAGCGAGCGGCTGTCATTGCCGATGCGAGCCGAACGCGATGGTCCGTTCATGGCGTCGTTCGTGCCCGAAGTGCCGGGGCGCTACCTTGTTCAAACGGTGGCCCGAGGGGATTCCTTTGTTCGCACCGCGCAGCACATCGTCAGCGTCGTCGCGGACGATGTCGCGGTAGGGGATAGCGCGTCCGCCTCGATGCGGGACGCGAGCCACACCCTGCGCATCGACATCGAGGCGCACGATCGCGGGCGGAGCGAGCACTGTCGCGTGACCGCGCAGCTCTGGGGCCGGGACGATCAGGGCAACGCCGTTCCCGTCTGCTGGGTCGGCGGCATGACGACGCTTCAGGTGCACCGCGAGGGTCACGCCACGCTGCCCATCGACGTGGATGCGCGATGGATCTCCCGAGCCGAGGCCACCGGACCTTTCGAACTGCGCCGGGTCGAGGTGCGATGCCCGCGCACCATGGCTCTTCTCTCCGGTGCTGACAGCCTGCCCCTGAGGCTCGACGAGCTTCTGCCGCGGATGGCGGCTCCGGCGGGGATCCTCCCCGAGATGCGCACCGCTCCCCGGAACGATGATTACGCCTTCGTCGTGGACGTCGACGTTCCCAGCGGTGATCGCGTCGCGGGCGGGCACAATCTGCTGCTCATCCACGGCTACTGCGCGGGTGGCAACCCGTGGCCGCTGGCAGACTTTTCGGGTGCGCTTGAGGTGTTCTCGGATCCCGAAGCGAATCGCAGCCACGACGAGTTCGCCCTGCTCATCAAGGCGCTCGCGGACACCACCAAGTCCTCGGGAGTCGTCGCCCATAGCCAGGGAGGCTGCGCGGCTCTGCACCTGTACACCTACTACTTCAGCGCACTCGACTGGGCTAAGGGGCCGCGATTGATCCAGTCGCTCGGCACGCCGTATCAGGGCACGCCGATCGCCGGGAACCTCGGGGCGTTGGGAGAGATCTTCGGCGCCGGGTGCGGCAGCAACAGCGATCTTTCCGTGGATGGTGCTGCGACGTGGCTGAGCGGCATCCCGTCGGATGCTCGTGCCCGCGTCCATTACTGGACCACCTCCTCCGATGGACCGTGGTGCAACTTCTTCAGCGGGCTCTTCCTCACGAACCCGGAGGACGGCGTCATCGAAGTCGCCCGGGGCCAGCTCCCCGGAGCCAACAGCATGGGCAACACCGTTGGACAGTGCCACACCACCGGCATGAGCGATCCGGCCCAGTACCAGGACTCCAGTCGCAATTCGGAGATGAACACCAATGCCGCTCGTTGATGCCGTTACCGTCTGCACCGCAGCAGCAGTTCTATCGGTGGGTGCGAGCGCCGAGATTGTTCAGTGCTCCGGGGTGGGCGTGCCGATTCCGGACGGGGACTCGAGCGCTTCGGTTGTGCTCGACGTGTCGCCGGACACGGTCGGTTCGGTGCAGATCGTCACGGTTT
>CAXAVQ010000188.1:0-5494 GCA_963971985.1 uncultured bacterium | reverse complement strand
CTCGGCGCGGTGGTCGGGGTAGTCGATCATGACGTGGCAGAGTTCGGTGGGGTCCTCGGCCCAGAGGTCGGCGCCGATTTCCTCGGCGAGGCCCTCGGCCCGGTTGAAGACGCCGCCGCCGACGACGATCTGGATGCCGTCGCACGCGCCGATCTCACGCATGGTGTCGATGAGTTCGCGGATGCCCGGCAGGTCGGCCGGAGCGCTGGAGAAGATCAGCAGCACGTTGGGCTGGGTGGTCTGGACGATCTCGAGGAGTTCGTCGTTGGCGATGCCGCTCCCGGCGTAGTTGACCGCGAAGCCCTCGGCCTCGAGCAGGTCGGCGGCCATCTGGCCAGCGAGTTCGTCGGCGTCGGTCGGACCGCAGACGGCGAAGACGCTGCGCCCGATGGGGTTCTTGAAGCTGAACCGCTGGGCGGCCTGGTCGCAGAGCGAGCGGAGCAGGCGGGTGGCCATGTGGTGGGCGAGGGTGGTGAGCTTGTCCTCGCGGAACAGGTTCTCGATCTGCTCGTAGGTCGGCCAGAACAGTTCGGAGACGATCTGCTCGGCGGAGGCGCCGTCGCGGAACGATTCGTCGACGATCGCTCGGGCCGACGGGCGGTCCCCGTTGGTGAGGGCTTCAAACAAACGCTGTGAGAGAGATTCAACAGACACTTCCCAGCTCCATTCCGCCGGCACGCCCCGGCACAGGTACCCCACGCGGGGCGACAGGTCTTGGGTTCGATTCTGCCTGCCAACCTGACAGGCACACGATGTTGGCACCACCATCATCGAGCGAGGCCTGTCAACCCAGACAGCGAATGGCCTTCCGGCGCAGATAACACGTCCGTCGCGGTTCTCGACCGTGCGACGCGGAACGTTTCCGGACATTGCACCGTTCGCCGGGTTTTTGAGTGAAGAAAAATTCAGTCGGTTTGCCCGACCAAGCGCCAGATGTTCGCCGGTTCTCCACCGGCAGCGCGCATCAGGCTTTCACTTGACCCCGATAACACACGCACACCCCGAATGTGAGGGGGTGCGCCTTCACGGACTCGAAGCCCGCGCTCTCGATGGTCGAGACCATCTCATCGCGCGTGAGGAAGGTCTGCACGCTCCGGGGCAGGTACTTGTACGCCCCGCTCTTGTCGCGGCTGATCAGCGTCGCGGTGCGCGGCATGATCACCTTCGTGTAGAAGTCGTTGCCCCAGCGGATCGGGGGGAACCGGGGCTTGTCGAACTCCAGAACGATCAGGCGCCCGCCCGGGCGGAGCACGCGACGGAACTCGGCGATGGCCACCTCGGGGCGGCTGACGTTGCGGATGCCGAAGGCGATCGAGACCACATCGAAGGACCCGTCGGCGAACGGCAGGTCCATCGCGTCGCCCTCGATGTACTCGGTCAGGGGCGTGGCCTTGCGATCCCGGGCGACGTCGAGCATTTCGGGGGTGAAATCGAGGCCGACGACCGGGGACTCACTCCCCTGCTTCTGCCGGCCCATCTTGGACAGGGCGTCGGCGAAGGCCTTGGTGAGGTCGCCGGTGCCGCAGGCGACATCGAGGATGCGATCCGAGGGCTTCAGATCCGCCTGTCGCACGGCGAACTTCCGCCACGCCTGATCACGCCCGAACGAGTGCAGCCGATTGTTGAGGTCGTAGTGCCCGGCGATGGCGCCGAACATGCCCCGGACCTTGCCCGCCTTGGCCTCGTGGGCGTGCGGATTCTGGGCGAGTTCTTCATCGCTCCAGGCCTCGGGCTTGGGGGTGGTCTGGGTGGTGGGCATGGGCGGCAATCATAGGCGGCAGAGCACTTCGGATCTCCTACCCGGCCCCATTCGACGGAGACAGGAGGGACCGCGATGCGGGCGTACAGTCCCTGCATGAAGACCTTCCCCTGTGCCTGTGGCAGCCGCCTGTTCTTCACCAATACCGAATGCGCCAAGTGCTCTCGGCTGGTCGGCTACTGGCACGCGGTTCGGGCCGTGGTGCCCCTCGACCCAGCACCGGCCCCCGATGGGTGGCCCGGCTGGCGGGTCTACGCCTGCGCCCTGCCCGAACTGAAGACGCGGCGTTTCGTGCTGGATCAGAACCGCGCACGGTTTGGGGTCGGCAATGAGATCGTCGCATGGGACCCCGACGACGATCAAGCCGCGCCGCAGCAACCGCTGGCGCTGACCGGTCGCCTGAACACCACCATCCCCGATGTCAGCCATGACTCGATGCGCCACTCATGGGCTCTCCTCGAAACCGCCAAACGGCGCTTGCTGTACACCGTCGATCAGCTCGCCATCCCCTACGGCGTCGACCCCGATGACCCGCTCCCGCTGCGTTTCAGATTTCTCGCGAATCAGCCCGTGGGGCCGCCGGTCTCAACCGGACACGCCAACGGCACCATCACCATCAATGTCGCGGAGGCCGACCCGGTGGAGCGCGAGCGCCTGCGCGTGACTTTCGGCGAACCGCAGCGCACGCTCATCGGGCACCTGCGCCACGAGTTCGCCCACTACGCGTGGCAGCGGCTGGTGCAGGGCCGGAACGAGCCGGAGTTCATCAGTCATTTCGGCGACCACAACAACCCCTCCTACGCCGACGCTCAGGCCATCTACTACGAGCACGGGCCGCCCCAGGACTGGCGCGACCGCTTCATCTCCGCCTACGCCGCCATGCATCCGTGGGAGGACTTCGCCGAGACCTTCGCCTTTTTCCTCGACATGCACGACACGCTTGAAACCGCTCACCATTTCGGGTTCAGCGCGTTCGACCCGCTCGCCCCCGGAACCGACCTCGACGCTGCGCTCAGCGCCTACGCCGAGCTCGGCGTCGCGGTCAACGAGATCAACCGCGGCATGGGCCTGCTCGACCTCGTGCCCGAAATTCTGGTCCGGCCCGTGATCGACAAGCTGCACTACATTTCGGGGCTGATCGAGGCCGGCGCCGGGTCGCGATGAGCGAGTGCGCCGGGTGCTGTCACGGCCCCGGCTGCTCCGACCACCACACCGTGGCTACACTGATTCAGATCCCCCACCCCGCCCTCTGAGGACCTTGCCATGCCCCAGATCACCCGTCGCCTGACCCGTTCGCTTGCCGCCGCGGCGCTGCTTGTCGGCTCCACCATGCTCGGCGCGTGCACCACCAACGCCGCAACGGGGCGGACGCAGTTTAACCTGCTGTCGCGCTCTGAGGAGATCCAGATCGGGCAGGAGGCGGCGCCGGAACTGATCATCGCGTACGGCGGGCGGGTGCCTTCGGACGAGCTGCAGAACTACGTCACCGACATCGGCATGAAGCTCGCGGCGCAGACGGAGGGCGAGAACCCGTCGTTGCCGTGGTCGTTCATCTTCCTGAACACCGATGTCATCAACGCGTTCGCTTTGCCGGGCGGGCAGGTGTTCATCACGCGCGGTCTGGTCGAGCGGATGGATAACGAGGCGCAGTTGGCCGGCGTGCTCGGCCACGAGATCGCCCACGTCACGGCGCGTCACGCCAACAACCGGCTCGTGCGCCAGGCGGGGCTCTCGATCGCCGCGGCGATCGGCGGCGCGGTCATCGGCGACGATCAGGACTTGCAACTGCTCGTCAACGGGCTCGTCACCGGTGCGGGCGTGTACGCGCTGACGTTCGATCGCGGGCAGGAATCGGAATCGGATCAACTCGGGATGCGCTACATGGCCCAGGCGGGCTACGACCCGAGCGCGCAGCTGGAAGTCATGCGGATCCTCAAGGACGCCTCGCAGGGGCCGCGCCAGCCGGAGTGGCTGTCCACGCACCCGCTCCCGGAGACGCGGATCGATCAGATCCAGCGTCTGCTCAACGAGGAGTTCCAGGCCGAGGCCAGCAACCCGTCAAACCAGCTCTATCGCGACCGGTTCCGGAGCGTCATGCTGCAGGGCCTGAACGCGCTGCCGCCGGCACCGGAGATGACGCTAGAGGACGCGCGGTTCATCGAGCAGTGGGTCGCCGAGCACACCGACTGCGTGTGCCACGACCATGAGTCGATCAGCGCGAAGTGACCGGCTGAGCGATCAGACTTTCACGTGCACCCAGCCGCCGTGGAAGAAGCGGCCCATGAACAGCAGTGATCGCGTGACGTGCTCGGAGCACAGCGCGATCCACAGCCCGACCAGCCCCGGCTCGATGCCGAACAGGATCTCGAGGACCGGGAAGGGGTTCTCGAAGGTGCGCCCGAACAGCGTGAGGTCCACGCCGGAGCAGAAGTAGGCCAAAGGCAGGCGAATCGCATAGGTGCTCACCCAGGTGAGGATCATGACCGTGCGCGTGTCGCCCGCGCCGCGGAGCGAACCGCGGATGCAGATGGAGATGGCGAAGGGTATCTGCGTGATGCCGCAGATGAACAGCAGTTTCGGCACGAGTTCGAGGTGCGTCGGCTGCTGCGAGAACAGACCGGTGATCTCTTCGCCGAAGAAGATGAACAGCAGGCCGAAGCAGAACATGATGCTCGCGGAGATGGTCGTGCAGCGGAAGATCGCGGTCTGGGCGAGGCGCGGCGAGCCCGCGCCGAGGTACTGACCGGCGAGCGTCGACGCCGCCATCGACATCGCGAAGCCGGGCAGGAAGCTGAACGCTTCGATGCGGATCGCCACGATGTGCGAGCCGAGCAGGCCCTGCATGGCGAACGAGCCGACGATCATGATGATCAGGAAGTTGCCGAACCACATACCGAAGGTCTCGATGCCGCTGGGGATCGAGATGCGAACGAGTCGGGCCATGGTGATCTTGTGGGGCTTGATGCGTCGGAGCATGAGTCGCACACCGTGCGTGCCGCGGATGAGCAACAGCGCCATGAGGACCGCGCCGAGATTCCACGCGATGACGGTGCCCCAGGCGATGCCGGTCAGGCCCATCTGGAACGCGCCGAAGCCGGGGATGAGCACATCGGTCACGGTCTCGCCGGTGGCGGTGGCGCGGGTGATGCCGAAGTTCGCGCCCGAGAGCAGAAAGCTGGAGACGACGTTGGTGAAGTTGATGATCGCCATGATCACCAGCGGGCGCAGGGCGTCGCCAGCGCCGCGACAGGCCGCGATGCCGCAGAGCAGGAAAGTCTGGGCGGGGACGCCCCAGGCGAGGATGCGCAGGTACGAGATCGCGCCCTCGCGCGCTTCGGCCTGGAGTTGGAGCAGCGAGGCGATGCCCGGCGCCGCCAAGAAGATCAGCACACCCACGCTCAGCCCCGCGCCGAGCGAGAGCAGCGTGGACTGCCCGACGCCGGCGTTCGCCGCGGCGACCCGGCCCTTGCCCATCGATCGGGCGACCAGGGCCGTCACGCCGACGCCGAGGGCCATGCCCACCAGGCTGATGAACCACAGGAAGTACGACGCGGCGCCGACGGCGTCGGTCGCGGCTTCGGACAGCGAGGCGGCGAGCGTGGTATCCACGAGGCCGACCAGCGCGTTGAGGAACGATTCGATCAGCACCGGCCACGACAGCACGAAGATCGCCTGCCACATGGTCAGGCCCTTGAGGCGCCCGGAGCGGATCGTGCCCTCTTTCGTGACCAGGGG
>CAXAVQ010000187.1:0-5502 GCA_963971985.1 uncultured bacterium | reverse complement strand
GGCCCAGCGCACCACGTCGGCCCCGGCAGCCGCGGCGAACTCGCGCAGCTTCGGATCCGGCGCACCTTCGGCGTCCGGCTCCAGGCACGGCGCGGTCGTGAACCGTGTCATCCCGATGATGATCAGCCCGTCCTCCTGTGGCAGGTGCTTGAGCTCGTCCACGCTCATGACGCGCTCGAAGCGAACCTCCTCGGGCGTACGCTCGATGGGCTCGTAGTTGCTCATCGGCTTGTAGTTCATCGCCCACAGACCGGGATCGTTGCGGCAGCCGGTCAGGGCCGAGAACGCGAGAAGCAGACCGGTACCGATCAGAAGAGAGGATGACGAGCGCATAGATGATTCCCTCGCAAAGAACAGATGATCCGCGCCGCTGCGCAGCGCAACCACGCATTCGTCCTCTTCGGGGTGAATCTCGTCTTTCCAGGCCAGGGGGCTGCATCGGAGCGCCCGGACACATGGTCCCGGTAAGCCCTGCGGGTCGTAGCGCGTCCGGATATCCCGGACTGCGCCTCATCCCCGCCCGAACTGGCGTTCCAACTCGCTCACGCTCAGGCGGATGGTCGTCGGACGCCCGTGTGGGCAGTTGCTCGACCGCTCGATCTCGGCGCGGAGCCGGATCAGTTCGCCGAGTTCCTCATCCGTCATCCGGTCCCCGGCCTTGACCGCCGCCTTGCAGGCCATCATGTCGAGGATCTCGTGCAGCGCCTCCTCGCTCCCGATCGCGAAGCCCTCGGCCTCGCATCGCTCGAGCAGTTCCTCCACGAACGGTCCCGGGTCCACGCCCTTCTCGAACAGGAACGTCGGGAACGCCTGCACGCTCACGCTCGACGGCCCGGCACCGTGCGCATCGATGCCCAGACGCTCAAAGAGCTCGCCAGTCTGCTCCAGCAGGTCGACCCGGCCCTCGATCGTGTCGACGATTGTCGGCATCAGCAGGCGCTGCGACTCCAGCGCCCCCTTCGACGCGATCCGGTCCTTGAGTTTCTCGAACATCACCCGCTCGTGCAGCGCGTGCTGGTCGATGATGAGTAGGCCCTGATCGTCCTGCGTCACGAGGAACGAGTTGTGCACCTGCAGCACTCGGTCGGCCGGTCGCACCGCCGGGAGCGCCCCCTGCCCCTCGGCATCGCGCACCCGCGACGATCGCAGGTGGTCGGTCGCCAACGCCGCGGCCTGGGCCTGCGCCCGAACCCGCTCGGCCTCCTCGCGCAGTTCACGCTCGCGTGCCGCAACCCGCTCGCGTTCGGCCTGCATCGCCAGCCGGTCTTCATCGACCGCCTGCTTGAGCTGCTGGAAATCGAAGCCGCCCTGAGCCTCCGGCTGAGAAGAGAACCGCTCGATGAACTCGTCCACCCGTCGCGGCTTCGCCTCGACCGACGCGTCCTGACGTGGGCCGTCGGTCCGCTCGAACCGGAAGCCTCCTCCGAACTTCGCGGCCGGGGTCAGATCCCGCCCGCGCAACGCTTCCTGCACCGCCCGGTAGACCACGCGGTGCACCAGCGACTGGTCCCGGAAACGGACCTCGGTCTTTGCCGGATGCACATTCACATCCACGGCGCCGGGCGACATCTCCAGCATCAGCAGCACCGCCGGGTGCCTGCCCGGCTCGATCAGCCCCCGGTACGCCTCGCGCACCGCGTGGATGATCGACTTGTCGCGGATGGGGCGGCCGTTGAGGAACACGAACTGCTTCCTAGTCGTCGGGCGCGCCAGCGTCGGGAGCCCGGCCAGCCCCCAGAGCGCGAGCCCGCGAGCATCGTCGAATCGATCCGCCGCGACCTCGACGTACTCACCCTCGTGCTCGGGGCCGATGATCGCGAACGCCCGCTCCTTCGCGCTCTGCTTCGGTGGCAGGTCCAGCACCGTCGAGCCGTCCACCTCGACCCGGACCCCGATCGCCGGGTGGCTCATCGCCAGCGAGCGGACGATGTCCAAACAGTGCGTCCGTTCGGTCTGGGCGGTCCGCAGGAATTTGCGTCGGGCCGGCGTGTTGAAGAACAGGTTCCGCACCGTCACACGCGTCCCGACCGGTCCCGCATCGGGCCGGACCGGGCTGACCTTGTCGCCCTCGACCTCGATCAGCGCCGCGGCGTCGGAACCCGTGACCCGTGACCGGATGCTCAGCCGGCTGACCGACGCGATCGACGCCAGGGCCTCGCCCCGGAAGCCCATGGTCGCGATCGTGTCGAGGTCCTGGGCATCGCGCACCTTGCTGGTCGCGTGGGGGTGGACCGCCAGTTCCATCTGCTCCGGCTCGATCCCCGAGCCGTCGTCGGTGACGCGGATCAGCTCCACGCCCCCCTGCTCCAGCTCGACCGTGATCCGCCCGGCGCCAGCGTCGATCGCGTTGTCCAGCAGTTCCTTCACCACCGAGGCCGGGCGCTCCACCACCTCGCCCGCGGCGATCTGGTTCACCACCAGCGCCGGGAGAACCCGGATCGCTCGCCTCGTTGTCCCGCTCGGCTCGTGCATCGCGGGCATTGTAGAGCGATCCGAACCGGCGCTCGCGTATGCTTTCCGCCATGGCGCAGAAGAAATCGCGAGCCCACCACAACCCCCCGCTCCCCAGCGTCCAGCACGAGCACAAGGGCCTCGCCCGCCTGCCCGAGGCGGTCCTGCATTGGCGACGCGAAACGACCTTCCTGGTCTTTGCCGGCATCTTCCTCGGCTCGCTGACAATGCTGAACATCCTCGGCATCACCCGGTTCATCAAACTCTTCGAGATCAACGACTCAAACGGTGACGTCGATACGCTCTGGGGTGCCAAGCTCACCTTCGCCATCGCAGTCGGTGTGCTCCCCTACCCGATCACCTTCCTCTGCACCGACTTCATCAGCGAGTTCTGGGGACGGCGCCGTGCCAACGCCGTGGTCTGGGTCGGCTTCCTGCTGAACATCTGGGTCGTGACCGTCCTCTGGCTCGGCGGCGCGCTGCCCGGCTTCGAAGAACTCGCCGCCGACGGCTCCATCAAACTCGACGACGCCGGTCGCCTGCCGGTCTTCTTCGAGGTCCGCGCCCTCGCCTTCGGCGCGGTCACGGCCTCAATGGTCGCGTACCTCGTCGCCCAGCTCGTCGATGTCCATGTCTTTCACTTCTGGAAGAAACTCACCAACGGCAAGCACCTCTGGCTGCGCAACAACGGCTCGACGCTCGTCAGCCAGCTCGTCGACACGGTCGCCGTCATCCTGATCACGCACTTCTACGCCAGAGCCCTGCCGGTGGACGACGACTTCGCCATCTGGCCTCAGCTCGCGGTGTTCATCGTCACGGGCTACACCTTCAAAGTGCTCGCGGCGTTCGTCGATACCGTGCCGTTCTACATCGGCTCCCACTACCTCGCTCGCTTCCTGCGCCTGCCCCCGGCCCACGAAGCCCCCCACCCGCCCGCCGCCGCGGCGGTCGAGGCCGGTGTCGGGTAATCCCTGCCCGATGGTCGCTCTGTCGCCTATGCTCAGAGCATGAGCGACCAACCCACCGTCTTCACGAAGATCATCAAGGGCGAGATCCCGTGCTTCAAAGTCCACGAGGACGAGCACACCTTCGCCTTTCTCGACATCAACCCGCTGAGCCCGGGCCACACCCTGCTCATCCCCAAGGAGCAGGTCACCACGCTCGGCGAACTCTCCGACGACGCCGCGTCAGCCATCGGCCGGGTCCTCCCCCGCCTCTGTCGCGCGATCGTCCAGGCCACCGGCATCGCCGACTACAACGTCCTGCAGAACAACGGCGAACTCGCCCACCAAGCGGTGAACCACGTGCACTTCCACATCATCCCCAAGCCGGACACCAAGACCGGCCTCGGCGTCGGCTGGCCGTCGGGCGAACTCGACAAGGACAGCGCATCGAAACTGGCTGAGTCGATCTCCAGCTCGCTCTGAAACGCGAACGAGCGCTCGGACTGACTGATTGCCGGCAAAAAGAACGGCGACCGGGACACGTGAATATCCCGGTCGCCGTCATCTGACCATCACTCGGTGGGAGAGCACCGATGTGTTGGTGAACTCGCGAAATCAGTTCCCGGAGCGACCGCCGGACTTGTCCTTGTCCTTCGACTTGTCACCGTCCCGGGTGCTCCAGTCGTCATAGGTCTTCTTGCCGTCCTTCATGTCCTTTTTGAGGACATCACGCTTCGGGCCGGCGAACATGTATGTGATTCCGCCATCGGTAAGCCGCGAGGCACGAAGCATCTGCTGATCATCGCGTTCGATCCATTTGCCCACCACAGTGATGATGTCGCCGCGATCAATGGACAGGTTTTTCTCGTTCACGTACGGCCCGAAATCAACCATGATCTCGGTACCGTTCGCGAAACCAAGCCGACCGGTCGTGTGACGCTTGTCGTGAACCTCTTCAGTACCAGTCAATACGATGTCGGTCACAACACCGCGGATACGGGCTCGCACGGCCATAAGGTCGTTGGCCTTGTCCATGCTGATGCTCTTATCGCTCTGCTGTGAATCCTTCGAGGACGACTTGCTCTTCTGTCGATCGCCGCGCTCGCGCGTCTGATCGGCGGCCCGCTGACGGTCCGCCGCCTCTCCATCAGGTGAGGTGTCTTGGCCGTACACGTAGTAGTACGCATCAAAGTCGTAGTCCTGCTGGGAGTCGTAGTAGCCGTCGTAGTAGCCCGACGTGTAGTAGGTCGCGTACTCCGGTTCCCACGTCGCGTCCCAGTAGTCGTATCCGAACGAATCGTCGTAATAGCCGTCGTAGTAGCCGTCGTAGTACGCGTCGTAGTTGAAATCACCGGCGGTACCCATGTAGCCGTCGTACCCGTAATCGTTCAACTCTTCGTAGTCGGTCACATCGTCCTGATTGAACCAGTCCGATGGGTCGTACCACTCTTCAACGTGCTTGCCCGTGCCGGGCTCCCACTCGTACTCGACGTCGTCTTCGTCGGTCGCGTCTTGCGCGACCGCGACGGACGATGAGCCGGCGATCAGGCTCAGTGCCGCGATGCCGACAACGGATTTCGGAAGGGCGTTCTGCTTGAAAAACGATGTAATCTGAAGACTCATGGATCGGTCCTCCATTTGCTCGGGAGTGAAATGCGATGAGTGTTTCAGGAACACCCACTCGCGATACACCAAGAGCATGGACCGCACCGGTGAGCAACCGCTAAATCAGACGTGAAACGCCGCTCATAGAGCCGAGCGCCTGCCCGGAGCGGCTACGGCTCAGGCGTCGACGACCTCGAGACACCGGTCAACGACCGCGTCGAACTTCACAAAGTCACCTTTGCCTCCATCGGTGCGCAGCTTGAACTCGACCGATTCCTCGGCCAGCCCCTTGTCGCCGATCGTCAGGCGGATCGGGATGCCGATCAGGTCGGCGTCCTTGAACTTGAAGCCCGGTCGCTCGTTGCGATCATCGATGAGCACATCGAACCCCGCAGCGCTCAAGCCGCTTGCCACCTTCCGAGCCGCGTCCATCGACGCTTCATCGTCCGGCTTCATCACCGTCACCAGCACGTGGTACGGCGCGAGCGCCAGCGGCCACACG
>CAXAVQ010000186.1:0-5521 GCA_963971985.1 uncultured bacterium | reverse complement strand
GCCCGGCTGCTTCCGGGGCGAATTCATCGCTCTGGCCGGCAACGTCGAGGCGCTGCGCAGAGGCGTCCGCTTCCTTGAGACCGACCTCAACCGCCTCTGGACCCCCGGCGCCATCGACGACACCTTCGCCCGAACCGAGCGGAAGGAGCCAGTCAACGCCGAGCAGCGAGAGCAGCGAGCCCTCGCCGACGAGATCACCGACGCCGTCCTGCGCAGTCGCGGCCGGACCGTCCTCCTCGACCTGCACACCACCAGCGCGTCCAGCCGTCCCTTCCTCGCCGTCGAAGACATCGTCCGCGTCCGCGAGCTCGCCCGGGCCATCCCCGTCACCGCCGTACTCGGCCTCGAGGCGATGATCCGCGGCATCCTGCCCGACTGGTTCAACACCGTGGGCGACGCCGGGCTCATCTTCGAAGCCGGTCAGCACGACGACCCGGCGTCGATCGAGCGCCACGAGGCCGCCATCTGGCTGCTGCTCGCCGAGGTCGGCGTGATCGATCCGCTCGCGTTCGGCGCTCGCCTCAAGGCCGCTCGCGAATCGCTGGAGCCGTTCTCGCGAGGCCTGCCGCGCATGCTCGAGGCCCGCGCCCGCCATTCCGTCGCCCCAGAAGACGGCTTCCGCATGCGCAAGGGCTTCGAGAATTTCCAACCCGTCGTGCGCGGCGATCTGCTCGCCGGCGATTCCGCCGGCACCATCCGCGCGCCGATGTCCGGCTGGTTGTTCATGCCGCTGTACCAACCCCAGGGCGAAGACGGGTTCTTCATCGCCCGAAGAGCCAGTCGCATCTTCATGCGACTCTCCAAATTCCTGCGCCCCCTCAAGCTCCACAAACTCGTGCACCTGCTCCCCGGCGTCGCGAAGTCCGAGGCCGATGTCGACGCCTTCGTCGTCAATCCCAAGGTCGCGCGGGTCCTCGCCCACGAGGTCTTCGCGATGCTCGGCTACCGTCGATATCGGGAGCACGCCGGCATCGGCGTGTTCGGCAAAACCGCCGAGGACATGCACCGCGCGTGGTACGCGCTGCCCGAAGAACTGCGCAACCCGCGACGCGATCAGTCCCGCTCTTCGTAAACGATCGACGCCGAGTGCGCCGGCACGCGTACCGAGCCAGCGACCTTCGAAGGCTTCTTGTGCGCCGGCGTTCGTCCGAACGCACCGTCCACCATGGCCGCACGCCAGGAGCCCTTGGGCAGCGTCACCTCCGCCGGGATCGAGGACCCGTTGAGCACCACGACGCAGCGCTTCCACGTGTCCGCTTCGCGCGCCTCGCCGGCGCGCAGCGGGGGGTCGGTCAGCTCGTACGCCAGCACGCCGTGGGGCAGCGCGATACCCAGATCCGAATCGAGGAACTTCACCGCTTCGGTTACCAGTTCGGCATCGCCGAGGCGGAACATCGGGTGCGCTGAACGCAGCGCGATCGCCTCCCGGTAATGCCGGTACAGGCGGTGGTTCTGGGCTTTGATGTTCCAGTCCACGTTGTTCACCTGGTCGCCCAGGTTGTACGTGTTGTCGTGACCGCCCTTGCTGCGCCCAAACTCCTGCCCGCAGTGCACGAACGGCACACCCTGTGCCGTCATCAGTGCCACGACGCCCAGGCCCGACATCGACAGCAGAACGTCCTCATCCGTCGGGCGCTGCAGCTTCATCGCCGTCTCGCGCAGCCGGTCCACCAGCGTGTGGTTGTCATGGCACTCGATGTAGTTGATCGACTCGACGGGGGTTGCGGCGAACGACTCGATCGACCCCCGAACGCCGGGTCGCAACTGGTCCACGTCGGTGCCGCTGCTGAGGAACCCCGGATCGTTCAGGTCGAACACCTGCCCGCGCAGCGCATCGCGGAACTCGTCGTTGAACACGCTCCATCCCTTGCCGCGCTGCTTGCCCTTCGAGTTCACCTCGATCGGCGTCGGCCCCGCCGCCCACGGCTCGCCGTAGACCATGATGGTCGGATCGATCGCGTGCAGGTCGCGCGTGACCAGTTCCATCGTTTCGTCGTCGATGAGGCCCATCAGGTCGAACCGGAACCCGTCCACGCCGAACCGCTCCACCCAGTACCGGCACGACTCGCGGATGAAGTGGCGCCCGATCGACGTGTCGCTCGCGAACTCGTTCCCGCAGGCCGAGCCGTCCCACGGCGTGCCGTCGGGTCTGAAGCGGTAGTACGACTCCGGCGCGAGCGCCATCATGTTGCGCAGTTTCATCGTGAAACTCCGCGCGCCGTCCACCCGCGCCCACGACTCGGCCGTGTGGTTGTAGACCACGTCCAGCGTCACGCGCAGCCCGGCGTTGTGCAGTGCCGAGACCATCTGCTTCAGTTCGCGGATCGGTGCTTCCAGCTCCACGCTCGACGCGTAGCCGGGGTGCGGCGCGTTGAAGTCGTTGGGCATGTAGCCCCACTCGTACACCGGGTTGTAGGGCAGGCTGAACGAGTGCACCGGCATCAGCTGCACCACGTTCACGCCCAGGTCCACGATGTGGTCTAGCCCGGTCCGAACGTCCGTGCCCGGCACGCGCGTCCCAGCCTCGGTCAGCCCGAGGTACCGACCCGCCCAGTTCGAGTTCACGCCGCTCGAACGCGATCGCGTGAAGTCCCGAACGTGCAGTTCGTAGATCATCGCGTCCTTGTGGTCCAGCGCCGGGCGTTCCGAGACGGGCGAGTCCTCCGCCTCGATGTACGCCGCCTGATCCCGGATCAGCGTCGCCCAGGGGTCGAGGATGCCCGCCAGCCGGTGGCGTTCACGCAGCACCTCATAGGAATAGCTCCACCCGCGCAGGTTGCCCTCGACCGACGCCTCCCAGATCCCCGGTTCGTCAACGCGGCGCATCGCCACCCGGTGCAGCTCGCGCGTGCCGGGGTGGATCAGCACCAGGTCCAGCCCGTCGCACAGGGCGTGAACCCGGAACGTGCTTCCCTCGGTGGTGTACTCCACCCCGAAGCGCGGCAGAGAAGACAGACCGTCGGACGTCGCGCCGTCGGACCCGGAGAATGAAGTGTTGGCGTGGGGCATCGGTGCCGGATCATATCGACCCGATTCCAGCCCAACCGGAGAATTCAACGCAGCGAGGCCCCATCTCTCTGGTAGCATCTGAGCCCGGATCAAGTGCGAGCCGTGAGTGCGCCGATGCTCATGGTGAACATACTTGAGAGGACCGTCTGTGCACCGCCAAGAGCAGCCAACTCCGTCCAATAACCACGCGCCCAGCCCGTCCCCGGTGTCGCGGCGCGAGGCCCTTTTGCGCTCCGCCGCGACCGTGCTCGGTCTCGCCGGCACCGCCGCACTCCTGTCGGGCTGCTCCAGTTCCGCCGGAGCGTCCAACCGCGCCGCCGCGACGCGCCCGACCGCGGTCCCGCCCGCCGGCCAGCGCTCGACTGAGGATCTGCTCCGTCGCTGGGGCAACGGCTCGTCCCGTCGGCGCCCGTCAGACGCCGTCGCCGGCGACTGGACCCCGCTCCCCAGCACTCAGGAGCCCACCGGAACCTTCAGCTACTCCGGCCTCGTCCAGCGCAGCACATGGTCTCGCGGTAATCCGGTCCCCTCGCTCATGGACCGCATGCTCCCGATCGACAAGATCACCGTCCACCACGACGGCATGACCCCGTTCACCGCTACCGCCCAGTCCGCCGCCGCGTCGCGCATCGAGGCCATCCGCAGAGCCCATCGCAACCAGAACTGGGGCGACATCGGCTACCACTTCCTGATCGACCCCTCCGGTCGCGTCTGGGAAGGACGCCCCCTCGCCTGGCAGGGAGCCCACGTCAAGGACAACAACGAGGGCAACATCGGCGTCTGTGTGCTCGGCAACTACGAAGAGCAGAGCATCGTCGATCGACAGGTCTACGCGCTCGACAACTTCCTCGCGTCCACCATGCGCCAGTACGGCATCGCCAAGAACCGGGTCTACACCCACCGCGAGTTCCGCCCGACCGCCTGCCCCGGACGCTCGCTCCAGGCCCGCGTCGACGTCCTGCGCACCTCGCGCAACTCCGCCCTCGCGAGCCTCTGAGCAGAACCGAATTCGACTGACCCGAACGCCCCGCTCCAGCGGGGCGTTTTTCATGGATCGCTCAGCGGTATTGCGGGAACGCCGAAAACGCCGGCGGGTTCCCGTTGATCGCCACCAGGTCCACCGTGTGAATCTGCCAGCCCTCGCCCGGCGTCTCCTGCCACTCCAGCACCCAGGTGCTGAACCCGCTTCCGAGTGAGCGAGACTGCAGCAGCCGGAACACGAACTTGCTCCGCCCGGCCCCGTCCGCGATCACCGCCGCCTCCTGCACCCCCGCGCTGGACCGCTGGATCTGATCCTGCACCCAGTCGAGGTTGCCCAGGATGTATTCGCGCGCATCCACATCCGCACGCGAGCCGGTGATCGCCAGCGTCAGCCTCGAGGCCAGCAGGTCGTCCATCGCCGCCTCATCCCCGTCCACAATCGCGTCCACGAACGCCCGCGTACCCGATTCGATCGCCTCCCGGTCCGTCTCGACCAGTCGCGCGCTCGCCGCCAGCCCGAGCGCCAGCACCAGCCCGACGCCCATCACGGTCCAACCGGCCCGCCCCTTCGCGGCCCGACCCAGCCCAAACCCGATGATCACCGCCAGGATCAGCACCGCCACCGGCACCACGATCGGCGACTCGAACAGCACGCGGTCCGTCAGCGGCGCAGGGGGATACGTCCCGATCACGCTCGCGAACCGTTCGAATCCGAGTGTCAGCAGCCCGTTCATGGCTCGGCCTTTCCGCGAGGATCTCCCGCCTCGCACCCCTTTCATACGCACGAACCGCCCGAAAGGTCCATCCGACGCTGGGATTGCTCCGGACCCCGCTGTTTGCAGCCGCCCCCGCCGGACGTCCGATACCCACACAAAGTCCCTTTAGCGAAGGCGATCCCATGCGCGCCCAGCCCGGCTCCACATCCGATCCTGACCCCGGAGCCACCCCATCCCTGCCCGCCGAATGGGCCATCGACACCGACGCCCTCAACGCCGCGGCCCTCGGTCTGCTTGCCGATGAGCCCGCCGCGTCAACCGAAGCGGGCGACAGCGCAATCTTTGCGCGAAACCTCGAAGCCATCGCTCTGCGCAGCCCGCGCATCGCCAAACGCCTCAGCGAGGTCGCCTCCCGCCGGGACATCACCTTCGTGGACACCGCGGACGACGTCCCCAGCGCCACCCTCGCGACCGCGTCCGGCGTCGTCGCCCTCGCCAGCAAGCGACGCCCGCTCGCCGAGGCAAGGACCATCGCCGAATCCGTGGACGTCGAGGACCACGGCGGCATCGTCGTCCTCGGCTTCGCCCTGGGATACCACGCCAAAGCCATCGCCGAGCGCGTCGGCAAGCACGGCGTCGTGATCATCTATGAACCCGACCTCGCCCTGCTCCGCGCCGTGCTCGAACGCGTCGACCACTCCGAGTGGATCCGCGAGACCGTCGCCTGCTTCCTCTGCGATGAGAACGCCTCCGGCGAGATGAGCGCACTCACCAAGGGCCTCGAAGCACCGCTGGCCATCGGCATCGAACTCGTC
>CAXAVQ010000185.1:0-5526 GCA_963971985.1 uncultured bacterium | reverse complement strand
GTGTTCGTCGGAAATCAGGCGGTTCAGGGTGGCGCGATCGGCGCTGACTTTTTCGGGTCGCTTTATCTGCAGAACTCTTTCTTCGCCGGCAACGTGGCAGACGGACCGCAGGGCGGTCTCGGCGGTGCAGTGTTCGTGCCGCTCTACATAGACGTTGCCCACTGCACATTTGTGGGCAACGTCAGCATCGGTGGCGGCGGGAACGCCGCCGTCAGCTCGCAGGGTCCGCTCAAGATGTATAACTCGATCATCGACCAGAACTACGCGTACAACGGGACCGGGCTCTTTGCGGATGTCATCGGAAACCGTGATGCGCCGTCCGCCGTCCTCAGCATCATCCGCGGCAACCTGTTCCGG
This sequence comes from uncultured bacterium, assembly GCA_963971985.1. GTDB lineage: Bacteria > Planctomycetota > Phycisphaerae > Phycisphaerales > UBA1924 > JANSXG01. The sequence goes on along the minus strand of CAXAVQ010000185.1, from coordinate 5,169 downwards.
CACTACAACGAGAACGCAGAGAGCAGCCCGAACTACACCGGCATCGGGTTGAACGCGGAAGCGGTGCCGGGCTTCGCGGATCTCTTCGGCGCAGACAATGAGTTTGGCACGCCCGACGACGACCCGTCGCTCGGTGCCGGTTCCAAAGCCATCGGTCGATCGGTCTCGATCGACTTTCCCGAGCCGGTTGTGGAGCTCAGCGCGCTGCGCGACGTCGCGGACCTCGACGGAGACTGCGACGTGATGGAGGCGATTCCCGTCGACTTCTTCGGCAATCCGCGAGCGATCGCGGTCTCGCCCGGCGAGGGCCTGGACGAGAACTACCCGGCCGATGCCGGCTGCGTGGAGTTCGTCCCCGATTCCGGCGCGCCGAAGGCCTCAGACTGGACGGTCCCGAACCCAGATATCACCGATGAATCCGCAGAGCCGATCCGCCTCTACGTGCGCGTCGACGCGCCTTCCGGAGGCGATGGCTCGTCGTGGGCGAGCGCACTGCAGAACCCGAGCGAAGCGCTGGCGATCGCCGCCGGGCGTATCGGCCCCGTCGAAATCTGGGTCGCTGCCGGTGAGTACCCCGCGCCCATCACCGAATCGGGCATCGAGGGATTCCAGATGGTCGAAAACGCAACGCTGCTCGGCGGTTTCGCGGGCACGGAGACCGACGCGACCGAGCGGGATCCGTACGCCAACGTCACCGTGCTCTCGGGTGACACGCTCGGCAACGACGAGCCTTCCCTCATCTCTACTCATTACGACAACACCCGTCAGGTCCTGATCAGCATCGGGCGTCGCGGCGGCGGGGTTGTGGACGGCTTTACGATCCGCGCCGCGAGCCCACGCCGGTTCTTCTTCGGCGTCGGGTACTCCACCACCGCCGGTGACGGGCTTCACGGTGAGAACTCCGCAGCGCTCGTTTACGCCGCCAGCGGCGAACTGCTCGTGCGGAACTGCATAATCGGACCAACCCCGTTGAGAAGGGGGAGTCTGACGCTTGGTGCTCGATCCATGGCCGGTCTGGACGGCGAGCGGTCGAACCTGTCGCTGGAGAACTGCCGATTCATGAACGACCGTGACATCGTTCCCGTGTTGACCACCTCGATCGACGCGAGGCGCGAACGCCGGTCCATCCTGCCACCGGCCGGTTGGGGAGAACTGCGCGTCGTCGATAGCGTGATCGATGTCCCCGGCGATCGGAACATCCTGACGCTCGATCACGCCGGGCCGGTCACCGTCTCCAGATCCCGGCTCGTGCGCGGGTCTGGCCCAACCACGTGGCCGATCATCCAGGACAGCGCGCTCCTCAGAATCGAAGACAGCTCGATCGTGTCGGCATCGCCGATGCTGATGCGCTTCCAATCCACCGAGGGCGAACTGCGCAACACGACGATGCTGCTGCCGAACCTGTCGATCACCCGCAGCGGCATCGGCTTCCCGCTCTCGATCCACAACACCGTGTTCGCGTCCGGCAATTCGGCGCTGATCAGCTCGCAGCCGTCCGGGATGGTCGAACTGACCGTGACATCGAGCACATTCCCGGATTCCGCGAACCCCGGCACCATCGACGGCTACGGACCGGCGAACGCGATCTTCGACTTCGAGAGCCGTGCCGCGCAGTTCTTCCTCGACCCCCTCGGCCCCGACGGCGAGCCGTACACCGGCGACGAAGACCTCCGCCTCGTGTCCGGCTCACCGGCGATCAACACCGGCCTGAACGCGTTCGTCGATTCGGAATTCGATCTCGACGGCAACGAGCGCATCATCGCGCACGTCGTCGATCGCGGCGCGTACGAGTTCACCGGCACCTGCACCGGCGATGTCAACGGCGACGGCGTCATCAACCTTGCCGACCTCAACCGTGTCCTCGCGAACTTTAACCAGCCCGTCCCCTTCGGCGACGCCGACGGCAGCGGCGCCGTCGACATGACCGACCTCAACGTCGTGATCGCGGCGTTCGGCAACGCCTGCGACTGAGATCCGTGTAAGTCGCTTGTATGGCTTGAGTTGCCACAGGTCCGGCACGTCTCGCCGGGCCTGTTTGCGTTTGCGAGGGAACTGCCGGGCCTCGGCCACCGTATCGACAGGCGTCATTCGCCCGCTCGCGTCACCCGTTCGGGTCCGGGTGCGGGCTCGACGCCCTGTCGCGTCCCACGGGCGGTACCGGCGCGGCGTCACTGATTCGCTCACACTGATCCGCCGCCCGATGGAGTTTCACCATGGTTCGCTTCTTTGAAAGAAGCCGCGGAGGTCCTGCGCGAGAGCGCACGTCCACGCGGCCGCTGTCCGCTGCGCTGACACTGCTCAGCGCGCTCACCGTTCTGGCCGGCACCGCCCACGCGCAGTTCCCCGGCACCGACGACAACGCCCGCATCGGCATCATGGGCCCCGACGGCGAGATGCAGTACCTGCCGACTGCCGATGAGATGGCTGAGCAGGCCGCGTCACGCGGCACAGACCTGTCCGTCTTCGCCGACTACGCCCAGCGCCGCCTCGAGCTCGCATCGCTGGTCACCGAGATCGTTTACGTGGACGACGACGCGCCGGTCGGCGGCGACGGGACCAGTTGGCAGACCGCCCACCAGAATCTTCAGGACGCGCTGGCGCAGGACTACTCCGACCGCCTCGTCGAGATCCGCATGGCCCAGGGCAACTACCGGCCCGACCGTTTCAACGGCGAGAACACGGACGACCCCGAGGCAACCTTTCGGCCTCGCTACGAAGACACCGACACGCCGACCGGCGTCTACCGCATCACCGGTGGCTACGCCGGCCTCGGCGCGCCCGACCCGGACCAGAACGACCCGGAGCAGTTCCCGACGATCATCACCGGCGATCTGCTCGGCAACGACGGCCCGGACTTCACGAACTACGAAGACAACTCGCTGGCGCTGTTCAGCGGCTTCAACAGCGAGCTGCACGGGCTGGTGATGGAACACGCGCTGCAGGCGGTCTTTGTCGATGGCTTCTCGGAACGACTCACGATTGATGGTTGCCTCGTCAAATCCTGCAGCGGTCGCGACCGCTACGGCGCCGTGCGCATCCGAGCCGGTACCCTCGTGCTGAAGCGGAGCACATTTTTTCGCAATCGTTCTGAAGTTGTCGGTGGTGCGGTCGCGCTAGATGTCTGGAACTGCGCGATCGTGAGCAATCGATTTCTTTCAAATACCGCAGCGCACGGCGGAGCGGTCTTTGCCGTGTCCTTCTCGCCCGAGACGGGCGTCCTTCAGAACAACTACTTCGCTGGCAACCGGGTCTTCGGCAGCACCGGATCGGTCGGCGGTGCAGCGGCTGTCTATCTGCGCAACATCATCACGGCATGCAACACAACCGCCTTCAATAGGTCCGAGGACGGGCCCGGGGGCGGATTCGGGAACATCGTCGGCAACAGATACGACCAGTTCACGGTGTTCGATGTGTATCACATGAACCGCGGACATACCGGGACTGGACTGAGCGAACAGTTTCCGTCTCTGTCGATCTTTGATTCGATAGCTGGTCCGAACGGACCTGCGGTACACCAGATTCGGGGCAGCTTCGCGCAGGGATGGGAACTCTCGGAGTCCAATCGGCCCGGCTCGCACGCGAGCAGCCTGAACTCGATCCGCGACAATTCCGGCGAGGAGGTGCTCTTCGTCGACCTCGCTGGCCCCGACGGCATCATCGGCACGCTCGACGACGACCCCACACCACGACCGGACTCGCCGAACATCGATCGGATCGTGGATCTGGAGGGTGCCGAACTCGCCCTGCTCGACTTCGCCGATCTCAACGAGAACGGCATCGTGGACGAGCCGCTCCCGTTTGACCTGCTCGGCAACCCGCGCTCGATCGATACGCCTGGCATCGGCGATGATGGCGGCATCGACGCCGGCGCGATCGAGTACGCCGGCGATCCCGACCGCTTCGACTACGCCCAGCCGATCAGTGGCCGCCGGATCGACCATACGGACGGCTGCGAAGGCGATGACCCCATCCGGCTCTATGTGAACGCTTCCGACCCGGTCTCCGGCGATGGTTCGTCCTGGGATAGCCCCCTGCTCGAGCTCACCGAAGCCCTCGATATCGCCCGTTCACGCTGCGGCCCGGTCGAGATCTGGCTCGCCGCCGGGACCTACCTGCCTGATTTCTCCGTGCCACTGTGGCGCGCCAGTTTCCGCCCGACGAGCAACGTCACAATCCTCGGTGGCTTCGCCGGATGGGAAACCGAAGCAGACGAACGCGATCCCCAGTCCAACCATTCCATCCCCAGCGGCGATCGCTTCGGGAATGACAAGGCAGATGATCTGGAATCCATGTCGGACAACGCCTACCGGGTCGTCGTGTCAGCCAGCGAGCGAGGAGGAGGCGTGATTGATGGCGTGATCATCTCCGGTGGTCATGCAGCGGCTATCGATTTCGCCGGGTTCTATAATCGCACCTATTGCGGGAGCACGAGCCCACTGTCGCGCGGTGCAGGGGTAACGGTGCTCAGCGGCTCGCTGACGCTTCGCAACAGCACGATCACGGATTGCGCCGGGCAGAGTTCGGTGGCGGTGTCCGCTTCAGGGATCGGGAGCGTGCGTCTCGAGTCGTCCACCGTGGATGAAGGCCTGATCAGAGTCTCGCCGCCGTGCGCCTTCCCGACAGATGATCCGCCGACCGCGATATCCGCAGCAGGCATTGATTCGATTCTTGTCCGACCCATCGAACTGTCACTCACGGACATGAACCTTGTCAGAACGAATTCGACAAATCCTCTTGAGGGGTTCTTTGTTGGAAACACGGATCTGCTTCTGGAGCGTTCATCGTTTGATCTCCGGATCTTCCTTTCCGGGCCCGTTCCGGTCCCGCGCTCGGGGAATCTTCGCGTGCAGTCGGTTCGCGCTGAGTCAAGTCTCCTGCGCAATATCGACGCCATCTCGTCATCCAGCACGGAACTGCAGAACTGCACCCTGTTCGGAAACGAGAATCTTCTGCTCCTTGCCCTTCGACGCGCACCGAAGCAAGTCCTGCTGTCGATCAACAACTCTGTCATCACTCAAAATGTGCTCGCGGCCGGACCGCTCCGGGACGCTTCGATCATTCGGAGTACAGCCTCTCTGGGTACAAACATCCTGAACCAGATCAACACGGTTCAACTGCCGAGCCGCGAACAGTTCGAGCAGTACTTCGTTGATTACTCCGGCCCCGACG
>CAXAVQ010000184.1:0-5553 GCA_963971985.1 uncultured bacterium | reverse complement strand
GTGATAACGGAGATGACCATCCGGTGAGTTCCCCCCCAGATTCGACATCTTCCAAGCGTTCGGCGCCCGCGAAGGGTTCTGCGCGTGCTCGTCGCGTGCTTGTTGCTCATCAGCGGAACGGCGCGTGGGGGCTTCTTGTTGCCGAGGCCGCCAGCCCGGACGGTCGCAAGGCCCGCGTGCTCGAGGCGACGACCGTTTCTGGCGATCTCGCCGGCGCCGTCACCGAGATGACCGAGCGCCATCGCCCGGACGCCACGATCGGGGTGCTGACCTCGGGCGACGCGGTTTGCCGGGCGGTGGAAGTGCCCGAGGGGCACGATGCGGAACTCGCGGACGCCTCGGCGCTGCTGGCGGATGCGGAACTGCCTCCCACGATCGCTTCGTATCGCAAGGTCGGCGGCGTCGTGCCGCTCCCGGCCTCGCCGGGCTTCCGGACGGCGCTGCTGGTCGGGTGGCCGGAGCGTTCGACCCCTGCGAGCCAACCGGTGCCGTGGACCTCGTGGTCGACGGAGGTGGTCGGCCTCGCTGAACTGCTGCTGGTCGCCCGGGTCGGCGGCGCAGGCGGGCCCCGGGCGGTGGCCAGTCTCGACCGGGAGAACGGGTGCATCGGCGCGGTCGGCGCCGGTGTCGACGCCTACGCGATCCGCACGGTGCTCGAAGACGCTTCGGAGCCGGAGTCGTTCGCCGACGCCGCGGACCGCTGCCTTCGCGGCGTGGGGCAGAAAATCAACGCCGGCTCGGTGCCGGCTTCGGGCCTGAACCGATCGCTCCTCCTGGATGCAGACACCCGGACCGCGATCGCGTCCTCGGTTTCGGGCGCTCGCGACGACAACGAATGGTTCGATTCGTTCGGTGTTGCGCTCGGCGTGTCGTGTGCGGCGTTGCGTGCCGGGGCGTCTTCGGCATCGCTGTTCGACCTCCGGTCGACGCCGCCGACGGTGAAGCGGGGGGGGCTCGAGCGGGTCCTGGTGTCGCTGCAGAAGCCGCGGTTCGCGGCGGCGCTGCTGGTCGCGGGGCTTGCGCTGGCGCTGCTTCTCCCGGTGCTGCTGGCGTACCTGCACCTGAACATGCTGGAAGCGCGCATCGCGAAGGCGGAGTCGTTCCTCGCTGAGTCGGCTCCGGTGATCACGATCGGCAGCGACGACGAGGGCGAGCCGCTGGCGGTCCTCACCCTGAAGGAGCAGCTCGCGATCTATTCAGAGTTGGATCAAACGCGTCTGCCCATGGCGAAGCTGCTGGCCGATCTGAGCGCTGGCCTTCCGGCGACGGATCGTGACCGGCTGACCCTCGTCCGCGACCTTCAAATCGAAGGGGGCGAGTTCAGCGTCCGAGGCATCGCCGATTCGGGGGCGCTGGTACCGGCGATGACGCGCATGCTGAATCAGTCGAACGTGTTCGCCGGCGTGAGCGCACCCAGCACACAGGCGCTCGCCGAAAGCGGCGGCGTGGAATTCACCCTCGAGGGACTGATCGCACGCCCGTACTTCGCGCCGACCTACCCGGCGGATGTGAACTACGAAGATCAGAATCTGGCCGAGAAGATCTACAACGAAGACGGTGCGGAGATCTGGCGTCGCGGCGCTCCCATCGTCAACGCGATGAACCGCTCGGGCACCGGGGCGATGGGGGCGTCGACCCGACCGACCCGCAACACGTCTGGTTCGGGCCGGTCTACCTCGCGTCCGGTCGCCGGTGATTCATCATCGAGCAGCGGGTCCGGCGGGGGCACCGAGGTCGCCTCGGCGTCCGGTGACGGAGCGAGCGGCTCGGACGCACGCACCGAACGCCGGGACATGTTCCAGGGCGGCAGCCGCTCGGGCGGCGAGGAGGCCCCGCCTCCCATCCCCGAACCGCTGACCGACGAAGAGATCGCGGCCCTCGGGCAGCAGGAAGCGATGCGCGAGATGGTGAACCGTCGGCGCGCCTCCGGCCAGGAGGGCATCGCCGACGATGTGAAGCGGCGCCTCGAAGAGGAGACCACCAAACTCCGCAACCGCGCCCGCGAGGCGCAGCAGGAAGGCGGTGGCGCGTGACGATCGGTGAACGGTTTATGGCCCTGCCCCGCGCCGTGCAGTGGGCGATCGGCGCCGGCGTTGTGTTCGTGCTGTACTTCGTGGCGGTCGAGCCCGGGCTGGTTCTCTACGAGCGGTTCAGCCGCGAAGTCGAGATGGCGGATATCCGTCTCGCTGAGCTCGAGAACCAAGTCGAGGATCGCGAGGACGACCTGTCGGCGTTCGAGATCGGTCTCTCGAAGCACGGCGAAGTCCTGCCGCCACGCCCGCTCAGCGAGGTGGGGCCCGATGTCAACGGGCTGTGGCAGGAACTGCAGCTCGAGTTCGAATCGCTCACCGGGCTGCGGACCCAGAGCAGCGAACTCGGTTTCGCCAGCGAGCGGATCGAGAACCAGTTGGTGCCCCCGGGCGCGGAGCTCGTGCGTGTGAAACTGACCGCGAACTTCGACGCCTCTCCCGAAGACATCGTCGACCTCGTCGGCCGGCTGGAGTCGTCTCCGATCATCCATTCCGTCAGCGCGGTCCGCCTGCGACTGAACAGCGCCGACCAGCGATTGCTTTCGGCTCAGATCGAGACCGAGTCGTGGGCCTTCGTCGAGAGGAGCGCAACGCGATGACCGAACGCACCATCGACTATCGGGCATTGGTGTCTGGGCTGGGTTGGCTTGGCTGGCTCGCGGTTCTCGCGCTGTGCCTCGCGCTGTACATCGGCGTGATGGCCGCGGTGCCGGTGGCATCTGATCTGTTCGATGTCACGCGGAGTTCGTCGGTCACGATCGACGCGAACCAGCGAGGGCGCGGGCTGGAGCGCTTCGGCTCCGATCTGGATCGCGACAAGTCGCGGTTCATCAACCGGTCGGCGTTCTTCGTGCCCCCGGCCCCGATCCCTCCGCCGCCGCCCCCTCCACCCCCGCGCGTGGAGGAGGAAGACCCCGAGCCGGTGGTTCCGCGCGAACCGCCACCCCCCAGCCGCTACGGCGGTCCGCCCATCGCCTACGTCTGGGACGATCGGGTGACCTTTGAAAACGACATGACCCTCACCGTCGGCGGCGAAGGCCAGAGCGGCGTGGAGGTGCTCTCGACGAACCTGCCGTGGTCCGTGAAGGTCCGCTGGCGCGACGTCGAGTTCGATGTGCAACTCTTTGAACGAACGACCTCGGATTTTCTGGTTCAGCCGGAAGACGAAGACGACCGGGATACAAGCCGGTCGGGAGACCTCTGAATGATTCCTCACCGCGCTCGCAACCGCTTCGCTTCGCTGACCGCCGCCGCGATGCTCTCGGCCTTCGCCGGGTACGCCGTCGCGCCGGCGTCGGCGCAGGACGCCGACCCGCCGTCCGGCCAGCCCGAAGCCGAGCAGAACCAGCAGCCGGCACAAACCGGACCGAACGGCCGGCGCATGACCGACGGGAAGACGACGACGCTCGCGTTCGACAACGTGCCGGTGAGCCGGCTGATCCCGTTCATCGTGGAGTCGACGGGCAAGGTCGTGCTCCCGCGTCCGGAAATCCTGACCCGCCGCGTGACCGTGATCTCCGACAAGCCGCTGCCCCAGAACGTGGCTCTGGACTACGTGTTCCTCGCCCTCCAGCAGGACGGCGTCGGCATCGTCGAGACGGAAGACCTGATCATCCTCCGCCTGATCGAGGAGATCGACCGCCAGGACGTGCCGGTGATCGGGCCCGATGAGTCAACGCTGGGGCGCACCGACCTCGGCACGATCGCCGAGAAGGTGTACCAGCTGGACTACTCCAGCGCGGAGAACCTCGAAGACGTGCTGACCGACGACCAGGCGCTGCCGGATTACGCGCGGATCGCCTTCGACCCCGACTCGAACTCGGTCGTCGTCCGCGGCAACATCGCGCTGCTCCAGCGCATGGAAAAACTGATCAGCGCCCTCGACCGGCCGGTCCTCGGCGAAGAAACGGTTGTTCGACAGATCCGCACCCAGATCGAGAATGAGTGGGACCTGCCGATCCAGCCCGACGATGTCGTTCCGAAGACGTACGAACTCAAGCACTCCGACCCGGTGAAGGTCGCCGACCTGCTCACCGAACTGTTCGGCGGCAGCACCAGCGCGACGGCGAGCACCGGTGGCGGGCGTGGTGGAGGTGACGCCCCCACGTCCGGGCAGGGCGTCGGACGCTTGGCCGGCCAGTTCAGTTTCGTCGCGATCCCCGAGGCCGGGCGGATCATGGTGATCGCCAAGAGCCCGGACAACCTCGCCGCGATCGACGAGATCATCGCGAACATCGACCAGCCGGTCGACGCCGGGCTGCCCGAGATCATCGAACTCAAGCACGCGAACGCCGAGGAACTGGCCGAGCAGCTCAACACACTGCTCGCGCAGGAAAACACGATCGCGCAGTTGCCGCGACAGGAGTCGGGGCTCTCTAGCACCGGCGCGACCTCCAGCCCGTTCGCCAGCGATGACAACGCGACGGCCAACAACGACACCCAGCAGGACGCGAACCTTGTCACGTTCTGGTGGCAGCGGGCCCAGCCGCCGACGGACGTGCGCAACTCCTCGAACCTGATCGGGCGCATCCGCATCGTGCCTGTCTGGCGTCAGAACGCGGTGATGGTCCTGTCGCCGCCGGAATACCGCTCGTCGATCGGCGAACTGATCGGTTCGCTCGACAAGCCCGGACGCCAGGTGCTGATCTCGGCGGTCATCGCCGAGGTTTCCGTGAGCGACGACCTATCGCTCGGACTTCGCTGGGGCTCGGGCAACATCAACCCGGCCAACGGTGACAACGCGATCTCGGTGGGTACGAACACCACCGGCACCCAGAACGACTTCCTGAGCAACCTGTTCGACACCTCGGTGCTCAGCGCAGAGGCCGACCTGAACCTCGTGTTCCAGGCGCTGCAGCAGGACGGCGACGTCAAGATCCTCTCCGAGCCGCGCATCTTCACCTCCGACAACCAGGAGGCGGTGTTCTTCGACGGCCAGGACGTCCCCATCGTCACCGACACGAACACGACGCAGGACGGCAACATCATCGCGACGCGCGAGTACCGCGCCGTCGGCATCAGCCTTCGGACCCGCCCGCGCATCACGACACAGGGCGCGGTTGATCTGCGCGTGAACCTCGAACTGAGTTCGATCCAGCCGACGCAGACCGAGGACGGGTTCTTCATCTTCGATCGGCGCGAGACGACCACGCAGCTCATCGTGCAGAACGGCCAGACCGTCGTGATCTCCGGAATCCTCCGCAGCGAGGAATCGGATATCACCCGCAAGGTGCCGCTGCTCGGTGACATCCCGATCATCGGGGCGCTGTTCACTTCGGTCGAGCGGAGCACCGAGAACGCCGAGCTCGTCGCGTTCATCACCCCGATCGTCGTCCAGAACGACACGGAGGTCGAGAACCTCAACGAGCCGTACCGCAAGCGCCTGGACGACCTGCGCCGGCAGTTGAACCAGTTGCAGGACGACGACGACACGCCGAGCCTGCAGCCCGAGGGGGATTCCTCTTGGCACGGCGACTGATCATCGCTGCAACGGCTCTGCTGATCGCCCTCACCGGGTGCACGG
>CAXAVQ010000183.1:0-5569 GCA_963971985.1 uncultured bacterium | reverse complement strand
CCGGCTCGCTATATCGGGCTGGTCGTGCTCTACACGGTGCTGCAGATCACCGGCCTGCTCAGCCTCGCGGTGATGCTGTTCCAGACGCGCGACGTCGGCTAAGCGGGCCCCGTCAGATCTGACTCAGGAAGCGGATGTCGCCCTCGTAGAGCAGGCGGATGTCGGGGATGCCGTAGCGCCCCATCGCGATCCGCTCGATGCCGAAACCGAAGGCGAAACCGGTCCACTCCTCCGGATCGATACCGACCGATTCGAACACCGCCGGGTCGACCATGCCGCAGCCTCCCAGTTCGACCCAGCTCGCGGGCTTTGCCGGGTTGAGCCGGATCTTCATATCGAACTCGGCGCTCGGCTCCGTAAACGGGAAGAAGCTCGGGCGGAGCCGGATCTCCGCGTCCGGGCCGAAGTACATCTTGGCGAACTGGAAGAGCGTGGTCTTCAGGTCGCGCATCGTCACCTTACGATCGATATACAGCCCTTCGATCTGGTGGAACATGAACGAGTGCGTCGCGTCAACGGTGTCGGGGCGGTAGACCCGTCCGGGCGCCACGATCTTCAGGGGAGGCCCCCACCCCTTCGCAACGGCGTCCTCCATGACCCGGATCTGCACGGTCGAGGTCTGCGAGCGCAGCATGCGCGGGCGCCCGCCGGACTCGAAGTGAGCATCGACGCTGTCAACGCCGGGCTCGTGCACATAGAAGTTATCGATCGGCTCTCGCGCCGGGTGATTGTCGGGGATGTTGAGCTTCGCGAAGTTGTGCTCGTCGTCCTCGACCTCGTCACCCGCCGCGACGTCGAAGCCCATCCGCCCGAAGACGTCGCAGAGCTCGTTGCGGACGCGAGTGATGATGTGGCTTTTGCCCATCGGCATCGGCAACGCGGGCTCGGTGACGTCGATCTGTGCACCGCCCTTCGTTGTGCCGCCACCCGTAGCCAAACGAGACTTCGCCTCTTCGAAGGCAGCCTCGAGTGACTGCTTCGCGCTGTTCATGCGCTGCCCAACCGCCGGCTTGTCTTCCTTCGGGACGTCCTTCAGGCCGGCCATCGCGCCCTTGAGTTTGCCCTTGGAACCGAGGTACGACACACGCCATGCCTCGAGGCCCGCGGCGTCGTTCACCTGCGCGAGTTCGGTCATCGCGCTGTCTTCGAGTTGCTGGATCTGTTCGAGCATGGGCGAGAGTCTACCAAGGCCTGCGAGCGAGATCGGGCATGAAAAAACCCGCTCGTAGAGCGGGCTTCGTGAGATCGAATCAACCGCACATCATGCGGATCAGTCCTTCGACTCGGCCTCACCGGCATCATCGGCGGATGCTTCGGGCTCGGCGGCCTCGGTCGCGACCGGGGCGGCTTCTTCGGCCGGCTTGGCGTCGGCGCCCCAGCTCTTGCGAACCTGGGCGGCGAACGCGGTGCGACGGTCGGCCTTGCGACGACGACGGCTGGGGTTGCCGCCGATCTCAGGACCGTCCTCGGCGCCGACGAACTGCAGCACGCAGAGTTCCGCGGCGTCACCGATGCGGCGCTTGCCGATGCGGACGATGCGGGTGTACCCGCCGGAGCGGTCCTCGAACTGCGGCGCGACGTTCTCGAAGATGTGCTTCACGATGCGCGGGCACTTGCGGAGTTCGCCGTAGCGGTTGCGCTCGACCGAGTCCTCGTCGGGGATCGACGCGAAGAACTCTTCGGCGCGGGAGACCATCGCCTGCTGCGTTTCGCGCTCGGCGTCGGTGGCGTCGGCCGGCAGGTAGAGCCAGGCGAACGCGCGACGGTCGTGGCCCAGCTTGCTCATGACAAGACGACGCGAGTGCAGGTCGCCCCGCTTGGCGAGGGTCACGAGCTTCTCGACGTACGGCTGGACCGCCTTCGCTTTGGGGAGCGTGGTCACGATCTGACCGTGCTCGAACATCGCGACGGCGAGGTTCCGCAGCGTGGCTGCGCGGTGCGAGGTGGTGCGACCGAGTTTGTGTCCGCCTTTGCGGTGACGCATGGCTCTATTCTCCGCCCCGGAGTTGTCCCGCCGGCTTGCGCCCGGGTGCTCCGGAGTTGTCTTCGCCGGTTGGTGTCAAACAGACATCCGGCTGGTTCGTGCTGAAATTCCTCGTCCGGCTCACGCCGGTCGGGTGGTTCGAAACCGGCCGGTCAGCCGGCGATGTGGACGCCCTCGGGCAACGGCATGCCCAGGGAAAGATCGAGGTCGGTGAGCTTCCGCTTGACCTCACGCAGCGAGGTCTTGCCGAACGAGCGAACCTTGAGCAGATCGGATTCCGACTTGCTCACCAGTTCCGCCACGGTGTTGATGCGAGCCGACTCCAGGCAGTTGCTCGCCCGGACCGAGAGATCCAGTTCGGAGATCGGCATGTTGAGCTTGCGGACCAGTTCGTCGTCGACGGACGCGGCGGCGGCGGCCTCTTCCGAGACGCGCTCCTCGCCGGTGTCGAAGTACTGGACGAACGGGTTCAGGTGCTTGCGCAGGATCTTGGCGGCCTCGACGAGCGCGAGCTCAGGGGTGGTCGTGCCGTTGGTCCAGATCTCGAGGGTCAGCTTGTCGTAGTCGGTCTTCTGGCCGACGCGGGTCTCTTCGACCTTGTAGCGGACGCGCTGGACCGGGCTGTAGATCGCGTCGACCGGGATGATGCCGACTTCGACTTCCTCGGCGGCGTCCTTGTACTGCTCCGCCGCCGGGACGTAGCCGCGCCCCTTGCTGACGGTCAGGTCCATCTCGAAATCGACCTCGTCGGTCAGCGTGCAGATCACCAGGTCCTTGTTGTGGATGGTGATGGCGGTGTCGGCCTCGATCAGGTCGGCTGTGACCTCGCCGGGACCGGTCGCGGCCAGACGCATGGTCTTGGGCTCGTCGGAATCGAGCTTCACGACGAGGTTCTTGATGTTCAGAATGATGTCGGTGACGTCTTCCATCACGCCGGGGATCGAAGTGAACTCGTGCTCGGCGCCGTGGATCTTGACGGACGAGACGGCGGCGCCTTCCAGCGACGAGAGCAGCACCCGACGGAGGGAGTTGCCGACGGTGGTGCCGAATCCACGCTCGAACGGCTCGACCGTGAAGCGGCCATAGTCCTCGGACGAGAAACGGACATCTTCAATTACTTGAGCGGGCAGTTCGAGCCCACGCCAGCGAACACGCATGTTCGACTCCTCAATGGTTCGGCAGGGTGCCAACGGTGACGTCCCGGCGGTTCACAGTGCGGGGCGTCGCTGCCGAACGACGCTCCGAACTTTCTTTCCGGCGGGAAAACGGGAAACGCCGCGATGCCCTTTCGGGCAGCCCGGCGATGATTCGGTGCGCTCAGACGCGGCGCTTCTTGCGAGGACGGCAGCCGTTGTGGGGGATCGGCGTGCGATCTTCGATCGCGGTGACCTTCAGGCCGGTGGACGAGAGGCCGTTGACGGCCGACTCGCGTCCGCCGCCGGCGCCGTTGATCCGGACCTCGAGTTCAACCATGCCCATCTTGCGGGCCTTGGAACCGGCCGATTCGCCGGCGCGGGTCGCGGCGAAAGGGGTCGACTTGCGTGAACCCTTGAAGCCGATGGTTCCGGCCGAGTCCCAGCAGACCGCCTCACCGTTCATGTCGGTGATGGTCACGATCGTGTTGTTGAACGTCGCCTTGATGTGGGCGATGCCCTTGACCACGTTCTTCCGCGCCTTGCGCTGCTTCTTCGCCATCTTGCTTGAATCTCACTGTCTGCCGGCCGAGTTGTCCCCACCGAAGAGGTGCTCGACCGGGAATGAAAGGTGCTGTACGCGTCGCCCGGCGCTCGCCGAACGACCGAAAGGGTCGGACGCTGGACAGGTCCCGCGCTCGCGATCGGCCAGGCCGACGCGAGCCTGGGATCAGCCCTTGACGCCCTTCTTGCCGGCCACGGTCTTCTTGCGTCCCTTGCGGGTGCGGGCGTTGCACTTGGTGCGCTGTCCGCGGACCGGGAGGCCGCGACGGTGGCGATCGCCACGGTAGGCCTTGATGTCGCGAAGGCGCTGGATGTTCTGCTGCACCTGACGACGGAGGGCACCCTCGACGAGGTACTCGGAGTCGAGGAGCTGCGAGATCGAAGCGACCTCGGACTCGGTCAGGTCCATCGCCTTGGTCGTCGGGTCGAGCCCGAGCTTCGCGATGATCTCATCGGCGTACTTCGGACCGATGCCGTGGATGTAACGGAAGGCGTACCGGATCGCCTTTTTGTCAGGAATGTCAACGCCAACGATACGGGGCATGCTTGAGAACTCCGAGAGTATGCGTCAGGAGAGTGAGCGGCTCTGAACTGGGATCAGCCCTGAACCTGCTTGTGCTTGGGGTCGGAGGAGCAGATGACGCGCACGACGCCCTTCCGGCGCACGATCTTGCAACCGCTGCAAATCCGCTTCACGCTCGAACGAACCTTCATGACTGACCGCCTTCACAATCGACCGGGACCGCGCCGGGACAACCCGAGACGCGTGAAACCGTAGGAAACTTCAGGGTTCGCGACGTCGGCGGGTAAGCCGACGGTGCGACCGCGCACGGGTCCCACAACCCGAGCGGGTCGGGCAGCGTATCAAAAACCCGTCTGGCGTGCTGCACGCCGGGGCGTGGACTCACAATTTTTCAAGGGCGGAGCGCCCCGTGTCACCGCCGCAGAGGGCCAGGTAGTCCACCCGAGGCGTCCCGAGGGTCAGGATCTCGGGAGCCGATTCCCCAACCAAAACCATGTATTCCTCGTGGCACGCCACCGCCCCACTCAGGGTGCGGACGGTCCAGCCGTCCTCGCCGGTCACGATCGCAGCCCGGGGATGGGGCAGGCCCAGGCCGTTGACGCTCGGCGGGTCCGGCCACCCCGTGGGGGCGCGGAGCACGAGCATCGGCTCGATCGCGAGCACCATGCCGGGCTCGAGGACGAAGTCCTGGCCAACGAACCCGCTCCAGTAGCACGGCACCTTGGGCGGCTCGTGAAGGGTCGCCCCGATGCCGTGCCCGACGAACTCGGTCACGAGATCCCGCTCCAGATCCTGCGTCGCCCGCTCCATCCATCGACCGATCTCCGACCAGCGCCGCCCGGGACGGATCAGGTCGATGGCCCCGTCGAGCAGAGCCCTCGTGTCGTCGATCAGGGCGGCCCGCTCGCGATAGGTCCCCCGCTGCCCGTCGTCGGCATCCGGCGACGGCGGGACGAGGAACGACACCGCCGAATCCCCGCAGTAGCCGTCGAGACGGACGCCGACATCCACGGACACGATGTCGCACGGTGCAAGTACGCGGTCGCCCGGGATGCCGTGGACCACTTCGTCGTTCACCGAGATGCAGGCCTCGGCGGGGAAGGGTGGCGAGTCGCTCTGGCGATAGCCGCGGAACAGCCCGGTCGCGCCATGCGCATCGAGCACCTCGGTAATGGCGCGGTCGATGTCGAGGGTCGTTGTGCCGGCGACGCAGAGGCCGTGCGCGGCTTCGAGCGCTTTGATGACCACCTGGCCGGCAGCGCGACAGCGCTCGACCTCATCGGAGGTCTTGATCCGGATGGGCGGCCCTGACCAGTGCGGGTTCAACATGGCGGAAAAGTGTAGCCGAAACGCAAACGAGCCCGG
>CAXAVQ010000182.1:0-5572 GCA_963971985.1 uncultured bacterium | reverse complement strand
GGCGTCCGCTACACCGGGGCCGACATCGTCGAGCCGCTCATCGAAGCCAACCGCCAGCGATTGAGCCCGACCGACTTCACCGGTGTGAGCGCCCTCGACTTCGCCTGCACCGACCTCGTCGGCGATGATCTGCCCAAGGTGGACCTCATCATGTGCCGCGACTGCCTCGTGCACCTCAAGAACGAGGATGTCCTCAAGGCCCTCGCCAACTTCCGAGCCAGCGGCAGCACCTGGCTCCTCACGACGACCTTCCCCGACGCCACCGAGAACCTTGAACTCCCACCCTTCAACCTCCCCGCCCCCGAGCGGGTCATCAAAGAACACCGAGAAAGCGGCGAGCCGGAATCCCAGAAGGCGATCGAGAACTCCAAGTCGATGGGGCTGTGGCGGTTGAACTGAACCTTTCCGGGGTGGCATGGTCGCCCCTTGAGGCGACTATGCGGATCGCAAATGGATCGGGTGCCACGGTCGGAGCCCGACAACATCGGGCGCAGGCCATGTGAGGTTCTGAATCAGAATCGCGACCTGCAATCCGCCGTGCGCGCGGCCTGCGCTGCGCTTCGACCACGGCACCCAAGAGAGTCCCTTAAAGAAAAAGCCGCCCGACCGGGCGGCCTTTCAATCACTCAGATTTCCACAACGCTCACCGGTCGCTCATCGCCACGTACGGCTGATCGTGAGCGCCGACGTACTGCGCCTTCGGGCGGTACAGGCGGTTGTCGGCGAGCTGTTCGAGCATGTGGCCGGCCCAGCCGCCGATGCGGCTCAGCGCGAACATCGGCGTGAACAGGTCGAGCTTCAGGCCGATGCAGTGGTACGTCGTCGCCGAGTAGAAGTCGACGTTCGGGTAGATGCCCTTCGCGCCGAGTTCGCGCTCCATCACCTGCTCGATGATGTGGCTCTTGGCGTAGAGCTCCTGGTTGCCGGTGTCCTCGGCGAGCTTCTTGGCCAGCGACTGCAGGTCGGTCGCGCGCGGGTCCTTGGTCTTGTAGACCCGGTGCCCGAAGCCCATGATCTTCTCCTTGCGCTCGATCTTGCCCATGATGTAGGCCTCGGCGTCGTCCACGCTCTTGATCTCGTTGAGCATCTTCATGACGCCCTCGTTCGCCCCGCCGTGCAGCGGGCCGCGCAGCGAGCCGATCGCGCCGGTGATGGCCGAGTACACATCGCTCATGGTCGAGATGATCACGCGCGTCGCGAACGTGGAGTTGTTCAGCCCGTGGTCGGCGTGCAGGATCATGCAGATGTCGAAGGCCTTGGACATGGTGTCGGTCGGCTTTTCGCCATTGAGCATGTACAGGAAGTTCTCGGCGAAGCTCAGCGAGGTGTCGGGGTGGATCAGGTCCAGCCCGCGACGGTGGCGGTCGAAGTAGGCCACGATCGTCGGGGCGTGCCCGAGGATGTTCAGGGCCTTGTCCTGAGCGGCGTCCACATCGTTGGCGTTGGGGTCGGGGTCGTACATCGCCAGCGAGGAGACCAGCGTCCGGAGCACGTGCATCGGCTCGGCGGTCTTGGGCAGCGAGGTTACGCGCTGCTCCATGCCCTCGGGCAGCTCGTAGCGCTTGCGCAGGTTCTGAGTGAACTCGTCGAGCTCGTTCTGCTTCGGCAGACGCTTGTTCCACAGCAGGAACACCGTCTCCTCGAAGGTGGAGTTCGACGAGAGTTCGCCGATCGGGATCCCGACGTACTCGAGGATTCCCTTCTGACCGTCGATGAAGGACATTTCCGTCTCGGCGGCCACAACACCTTCAAGACCCTTGGGGGCACTGGCAACAGCGGACATGCTCGTCGAACCTTTCGGCTGGAACAGCCATGGAGGGCAGAACCCTCGGGGAACGCGGCCCCTCGGTCGGGGTGATCGCGATATGGTGACACCACAGCGGCGTGCATCGGTAGCCCGTCGGGGGCAACGGCCTCGCCGCAGGAACGGACTATAGAACCGCTCCGCCGACGCTTCAAATGACCGACCCATCCCGAGACCGCCCGAATTCCCATGATCCTCCAAGGCCTTCTGCTCACCGACCCCGCCCAGCCGCCCCAACTCGGCTGGATCCGCGTGGATCCGCCCGCAGCGGGTGTTCCCGGGCGGATCGCCGAGATCGGCTACGGGGAATTGCCCAGCGATCTCGGACCGCCTGATTTCGGCGGGCGCGACCGGATCATCAGCCCGGCCTTCACCGATGCCCATTTCCATGTGCCGCAGGTGGAATCGGTCGGGGCCGACGGCCTGCACCTGCTGGAGTGGCTCGACCGCGTGATCTTCCCTGCCGAGGCGTGGTGGGGGCGGGGCGGGGCGATGGCCTCGGCCCGCACCAGCGCCCGGCGCCTCATCCGCGAGGGCACCGCCGGTTTCGCCGGCTACCTGACTTCCCACGCCGAGGCCTCGCGCGATGTCGCGATGTACTTCGCGCGCAAGACGCCGATGCGGTTCCACCTCGGGCGCTCGGCCATGGATCGCAACGCGCCCGAGGACCTCATCGCCGAGGACCGCAGCCGCGCGAAGCTGTCGCCGACGCCCTCGCCGCTGCTCCCGACGCTCGACGTCGAGCCGAAGCAGAACCGGCGGTTCGTCTCGGCGAACCCGCGCTTCGCCGTGGCGTGCTCGGATGAACTGCTCGCCGAGATCGGCTGGGCGGTCGCCGAGCGCGAGAAGGCCGGCGAGCGGGTGCTCGTGCAGACGCACCTGGCCGAGACGAAACCCGAGTGCGAGCTCATCGCCGGGCTGTTCCCCGATGCGCCGCACTACACCGGGGTCTACGATCAGGCCGGGTTGCTGCGCGACGGCGCGCTGCTGGCCCACGGCATCTACCTCGCCGACGACGAACTCGACCTGATCCGCGAACGGAACGCCGCCATCGTCCACTGCCCGACCGCCAATTTGTTCCTGCAGTCCGGTCTGTTCGACTGGACGCGCGCGGTGCGTGACTTCGGTGTGCGCGTATTGCTGGGTTCGGACATCGCTGGTGGGCCGGATGTTGCCATGCCGCGCGTCGCCCGCTCGATGATCGAGACCGCCAAGGCCCTCAAACTGACCCGGACGGGTGATGACAGCGCGAAAATCCGCGTGCCGAGCCCCGCCGAGGTGTGGCAACTGATCACCGAAGGCAACGCGAGCATCTTCGAGCAGCAGGGCACGCCCGACCGCTTCGGCGTGCTGGAAGAGGGGGCCCACGCCGACCTGCTGGTGCTGCGCGTGCCGGACGCCTGGCGTGATGAGCACCTGGTCGGACGGCTGATCTACTCCTGGTCTTCGCGCCTGATCGAGGCGCGGGTCTTCAACGGGCAGCATGTGGACCCCGCGAACATCGAGCGCACGACGGGAGGGAGCCCGTGCTGATCCCCATCGCCGTCGACCGACCGCGCAAGCGACCGACCGTGATCACGTACTGGCTGATCGGGATCTGCATCGTGGTCTCACTCATCCAGATCGTGCTGAACCGGTTCGCCCCGGGCACGCACGACCTGCTGTTCCACACCGAAACACAGGGCGCGAAGTCGGTGCTCATGCTCGGCTGGCCGCCGGTGCACGAGTTCGAGTTCTGGCAGGTCATCACCTACCAGTTCCTCCACGCCGGGCCGATGCACCTGCTGGGGAATATGCTGTTCCTGTTCGTGTTCGGGCCTCCGGTCGAGGACCGGATCGGGCGGCTCGGCTTCCTGACGCTGTACCTCGTGGGGGGCATCGCGGCGGGCGCGACGCACCTGGTCATCGAGGGCGACATGCTCGCGGGCCAGTACTTTGTCAGCCCCGTGGTCGGCGCGTCCGGCTCGGTCGCGGCGGTGACCGGCGCGTTCCTGATGCTCTTCCCCGGGACGGGCATCCGGGTTCTGCTGTTCTTCTTCATCATCGGGGTGTACACGATCCCGGCGTGGTGGATGATCCTGTTCGCGGTAGTCAAGGACCTGATCTTCGCGGGTTCGAACAGCGGTGTGGCCCACGCCGCCCACCTCGGCGGGTACGCCTTCGGCTTCGGCGCGGCGTTCGCGCTGCTGGCGACCAAGGTGATCCCGCGCGAGCCGTACGACCTGTTCACCATCGGGCGCCAGGCCAAACGTCGACGCCAGTTCCGCGAACTGACGACCAAGCCGATGTCCGATCGCGTCTGGGACGCCCCGCGCGGCGCGAAAGACGGCAAGGGCGCCCCGAAGCCGAAGCGCGTCTCGGCGCGCGGTGAGGCGGAGATGAAGGCGCGCGGCGCGGTCGCCGAGGCGATCGAGGCCGGGAATCTCGACGAGGCGGGGCGCCGGTACCTCAAGCTCGTCGACGAGTTCGGCGAGCAGTGCCTGACACGCGACGGACAGCTCGCGGTGGCGAATCACCTGCACGCCTCGGGGGACCACCAGCACGCCGCGCTCGCGTACCGGCAGTTCACCGAGCGGTACCGGGCCGACTCGGAGACCAACCGCGTTCGGCTGATGCACGCGGTGCTGCTGGCGCGATACCTCAACGACCCGATCGGGGCCGAGCGTGAGCTCGACGCGATCGAGCACCACAAGCTCAGCAGCGACGAGGCCGAACTGGCCTCCACGCTCCGAGAGGAACTGGCATGACCGACGACCATCGCACCGGGCCGATCCGCACGCGGATCAAGATCTGCGGCGTGCGCGATGCGGAGACGGCGCTGATCGCCGCGGAGTGCGGAGCCGACTCGATCGGTCTGGTGTTCGTGTCGAGTTCTCCCCGCTGTGTGACGATCGATGAGGCGTACGAGATCCAAAGCGTGCTCCCGGCGTTCGTGACGAGTGTGGGCCTGTTCGTGAACCCGAAGGCCGAGCCCTACCTGCAGACGATGGTGCAGGCCGACCTCGACCTGGGCCAATTGCACGGCAAGGAGTCCGAACCGCTGGTGCGCGAGATCGGGCCGGATCTGATCAAGGCGATCCGCTACTCGCGCGAGACGATCGAGGCCGACCTGCGCAAGTGGTCGCGGATCGACGAACTGGACGCGGTGTTGATCGACGGCGGCGACGGCGGCACCGGCGAGAAGGCCGACTGGGCGCACCTGGCCGAGGTGATCGATATCTGCGACCACCCGGTGATTCTCGCGGGCGGGCTGACGCCGGAGAACGTGGGCGAGGCGATCCGCACAGTGAGGCCCTACGCCGTCGATGTCAGTTCCGGCGTGGAGTCCGCACCCGGCGTGAAGGACCCGGCGAAGATCGCGGCGTTCTGTCGCGCGGTGCGCGAGGCGGATCGGTCGCTGGCGTGATCCCCCCGAAGAGGGATGAAGCGCGTCGTTCGCAGTGGTTTTCACCGAATCCTTACCCGTGATGCGTGGCGTGCGCCGTACATTTGAAGTGCGGGGCAGTGGCCCCGTGGGGAGGTGCATCATGAGGCGAACGCCAACACAGGCGAAACACGATGTTTCCGCGCCGGGCGGTCGGCGATCGGTGCGAGACGGTCAGCGCGTCGGGTGCGACGCGTTCGAAGCGTCCTGGCCGCTCAGCAGTGTCGCGGCGGAAGCGGTGCCACGCTTCGCCGGTACGGCTTCTTCGCGCGAGGGGCGTGCGTGTTTCCCGTCTCTGCCGCAAACGCTGGCACCGGATCCGGAGGCGTGGGCGCCGTGCTCGG
>CAXAVQ010000181.1:0-5573 GCA_963971985.1 uncultured bacterium | reverse complement strand
GAACAGCGCGGATGGGGACATCGGCGGCATCGGTGGCGCGATCTATCACGCCTCCGGGAATCAGGCAAGGCTTCAGGTCGTCCACAGCACATTCACCGGCAACTGGGCACTCGACGGCGGCGGGTTCGGTGCCGTGGCGGCGAACGGCCCGTGCAACATCCGCAACTCGGTCTTCGATCAGAACTTCAGTTTCTCGGGGACCGGTGTCGGGTCGTCCGTCTTTGTAGCCGAGCAGTCTCCACAGGAGAACATCCTTGAGGCCAGCGTCTTCCGACGCTTCAATGTCGACCAGGAGTTCGGTGTGCTGTTTCCTTATCCGTTCATCCGTTTCAACATCGGTGCTGATCCGGGATTCGTGAACCTGCTGGGTCCCGATGGCCTGCTCGGCACGCCCGACGACGATCCGGCTCTGGCCTTCGACAGCGCGTCGATCGGTCGGTCTGTCGTGCCCCCGACGTTCCCGGGGGAGCCCGAGGACCTCGGCCAGTTCGATCTGGCCGACCTCGACGGCGACTGCGATCTGACCGAGCCGATCCCCGTGGACTTCTTCGGCAACCCTCGCGCGTTCGAGTCCGAGCCCGGCGAGGGCGCGCTGGGCTACGCGGCGGATGCCGGGTGCGTTGAGTACGTACCGGGGAAGGGCGATCAGCCGAGCCAGCCATGGACCTTCCCGGATCTGTTCGTGGTGGACGAGTCGACCGAGCCGGTCCGCCTGTACGTGGACGGCGACCGGCCGTCCGGCGGCGACGGGCTGTCATGGGAGAGCGCGTTCACAGACCCGACACCGGCCCTCGAGATCGCGGCGCAGCGTCGCGGCTCGGTCGAGATCTGGGTCGCCGCGGGCGAATACGCGCCGACCTTCGAGCGATCCGGCCTCTATTCGTTCCGCATCCTCGAGAACGTGACGATGCTCGGCGGCTTCAGCGGGAGTGAGTCGAGCGCGGATGAGCGCGACTGGCTGGCCAACGAAACCGTGCTCACCGGCGATCGCCTGGGCAACGACGACCCAAATGATCCGGAGACATTCAGCGACAACGCGTCGATGGTGGTGACGAGTCTCTGGCCGCGAGGCGGGGGTGTGCTGGATGGCTTCACCCTGCGTTACGGTGTACCGCGCACGAACCTCTTTGGTCCGGGCATCCTCTGGACAGACGGACGAGGCTTTGGACAGCAGTTCAGCGCCGGAATCGTCTATCTCGGCTTCGGAGATCTGACGGCCCGGCACTGCAGCATCGAGACGGCCGGTGTGGATGCGGGAAGTTCCGTGGTCGCGGTGAACCCGATGCAGGCCACTCTCGATCTGGTTGACTCGCGTGTTACTGGAATTGGTGAGCCAAGGATCATCAGTGAGCAGCGCGGCATCGCCGGCGAACTCCTTGACGAATCGGGCCGGGTGATTATCTCCGGATGCGAGATTGATATCGTGGGTACGCTTGCTGCTGCGTGGCAAGGCTTTTGGACCGGTGGGCGGGTCGAAGTCTCCGATTCACGCGTGACAACATTTGTGGAAGGCAACCCGTTTGCGTTGCCGCTCTTCCGCAGCGCGTCCTCTGGCCCGATCGTGATCGCGAATTGTGAGATCAATTCGAATAGGGTCGGGTTCAGAGCTCTGAACGTTGAGATCCTCAGCAGCACGTTCAACGCCGAGCTGTTCGTCATGCGTATGGATGCAATTGGATCGCCGATATCTCGGTTATCGATGACGAACAGCATTCTGCCGGCCGATCAGTTGACGACGCTCCGCGTAGACACTGTCGAGTTCGTTTCGTCGATCGTGCCGGACAACCGAGTCTTGCTCGGCGATCCCATCGTGAACATCGACGACACCAACATCTTCTTCGGTGAGAACGACTGTCTGGCGAGCATCTTCCTCGACCCCCTCGGCCCCGACGGCGAGCCGTACACCGGCGACGAGGACCTGCGTCTCGCCTCCGGCTCGCCGGCCATCAACACCGGCCTGAACGCGTTCGTCGAGTCCGAGTTCGATCTCGACGGCAACCCGCGTATCATCGGCACGGTCGTGGACCGCGGGGCTTACGAGTTCACCGGCACCTGCACGGGTGATGTCAACGGCGACGGCGTGATCGACCTCGGCGACCTGAATCTGGTGCTCTCAAACTTCGGCGAAGAACTGCCCTTCGGCGACGCCAGCGGCGATGGGACGGTGGATATCACGGACCTGAACATAGTGCTAGCCGGTTTCGGCCAGGTCTGCCCCGGTTGAGCGACAGGCTCGAGGATGCACCCCGACCGGGCCTTCGTGCCCGGTTGCTGCGTTTTGGGCCTTTGTGGGGATTCTGGACGATGGTTATTGACCGTCGTAATTCTTTGTCCATAATGGACTTACGTACACTCTCCCGCCTCTTCTCCCCGCCGAGCCATCATGATCCACCAAACTGCTCTGTTCGCCACCCTGGTGCTGTCCTCGTCTTCTTTCGCTGCCCCGCCGCCGGTCGCGCTCTGGCCCGCCGATCGGCCCCTGCCAACGCAGGCGGAACTCGATGCCCGATCGCGCGAGTCCGAGGACCGGCTGGCCGAGCGGATGCGCAGCGGACGAGACGGGTGCGAAGTCACGACTACCGCTTTGGTCTTCTTCGAGGACATCGTGTCGCTGGCGACTTCGGGCCTCTACGAGCCGAGCCGCATCGTGTACATCGATGCCTCGGCCCCGCTCGGCGGCGACGGCTCTTCCTGGAACACTGCCTACCAGTCGCTGCAGGATGCGCTCTTCTTGGCGAAGTTCAATTACGACACCGAGATCACGGAGTTTCGCGTTGCCGGCGGTGTCTACCGCGCGGATCGGGTGGCCGGGGAGAACACGCTCGACCCGGAACTGAGCATCGAGCTTCCAGGGCTCAGCTATAACCAGATCAGCCAGGAGTTTGTTGGTGTCAAGTCGCTGAAGGGCGGCTACGCCGGGCGCGGCGCAAAGAACCCCGACGAGCGCGATCTTGAGCTGTACCCGACCGTCTTCACCGGCGACCTGCTCGGCGATGACGATGCCGAGAACTTCGCCAACTACCTGGACAACACCAAAGTTCTGTTCCTGCCCAACGAAACCGAGCTCAACGGCATCACCATCGAGCACGCGCGCGTCGCGGCCCACGAACTGCGCTGGATGACGAATTGCACGGTGCGCTACTGTTTCGCGTTCGGCGATGATCTGCCAATGGAACGTAACGACCGATCACCGATCTTTGCCCGCGATGCGCGGATCGTCGGCAACATTTTCCACAACAACCGAGCGGAAGCGTATGGGGGCGCGCTGACACCCAGGGGATTCGTCGTGGTCGCGAATTCGCGATTCCTGCAGAACACCGCTCCCGCGGGCGGGGCGATCGGGATTCGGTTCGGTGAAGCGGCGGAACTGATCGCACAGAATGTCTATTTCGCCGCGAACATCGCCGACGGTGACCTCGGTGGGATCGGTGGTGCGGTCGATACAAGCGGCGGCGGAGCGAGGTTCGCGCACTGCACCTTCGTCGGGAATGTGTCGATCGAGGGGGGTGGCTTCGGAGCGTACGGCGGGAATTTTCCGCCGCGGTTTCGCAACTGCATCATCGACCGCAACTTCGCGTTCAACGGCACGGGTCTTGAGGCTGAGATCATGATGCCGCCCAACAGCACGAACTTTTTCGATGTTCGCGCCAATCTCTTCGGTCGGTTCAATCCTGCCTACGAAGAGAACTTCCCGTACCAACAGCGATTCAGTCTGAATCATGAATCGGATCCGGGTTTTGTCGATCTGCTCGGTCCCGACGGTCTGCTCGGCACGCTGGACGACGATCCGTCGCTGGGATTCGATAGCGCTGCGATCGGGCGGTCAATCACACCCCACTCCATCAGCGGTTTGTTCGTTGATATCTCCGACACCGATCTTGCTGACTTGGATGGCGACTGCGACCGGGAAGAGCCGCTGCCCGTGGATCTGCTTGGCAACCCGCGGGCGATCGAAAGCATGCCCGGTGAGGGGGCGGATGGGTACGCGGCGGATGCGGGTTGTGTCGAGTTTGTGCCGCACGATCAATCTCTGCCCGGTCAGCCGTGGGTATTTGTCGACCCCATGATCATTGACTTCTCGAACGAACCGATCCGGCTCTATGTCGATGCTGATGCGCCCGATGGAGGCGACGGACTGTCGTGGTCCACCTCGTTCCTGAACCCGTGTGAGGCGCTGGCTATCGCTGCAAGACGAGCGGGGCCTGTGGAGATCTGGGTGGCATCGGGCGTCTATGCGCCCATCTGCTCGGATTCGGGGTGGAATGGCTTCCGCCTGCGCGAGACTGTCACCATGCTCGGCGGGTTCGCGGGCACAGAGGAGAGTGCTGATCAGCGCGACTGGGTCGCCAATCAGACGATCCTGACAGGTGATGTGCTCGGCAACGACGACATCATGGACTCGGAGAGCTATGCGGACAACGCGCCGCATGTGCTGGCGAGTCTCGGTGTGCGGGGAGGCGGTGTGGTCGATGGTTTCCGCATTCGTGACGGTGCTCGGCGCCTCCTGCTCTTTGGCCCCGGCTTGCAATGGTTTGCGTGGGATGGTCTTGGGAGAAGCGGCACGCTGCTGTTTCACGGCTCGGGTGATCTGACCATCCGCAACTGCACCATGGAGCACACCACCGTCGATTACCGAGTCCCGTTCATCGGTATCCAGACGGTCGATGCCAACCTCAGCCTGGTGGATTCACGATTCTCGTCGGACACCCTCCTTATGGCTCCGAATGTGGTTGGCGGCGGTAGCCGTATCATCGAGAACAAGACGAGCCCGGGTTTCTGGTCACGGGAAGGCACCGGGGCGATCAGCATGGTCGGGTGCGATCTCGATATGAATCAGCCGGGCTTGAGACTGATCGGCGATGTCTGGAGGGGAGGGCCGATCGACCTTGAGAGTTGTCGCGTCATTAGTGATCTGGCTACGACCATTCCTACGAATTCCACGATTTATTCACGATCGATTTGGCCGGTGCGTATCTCTGGTTCTTCGTTTACTGGGAAATCACACTTTTTCAGCGTGCTGGACCTTCGTGTCGAGAGTTCGACTTTCTTAGGTTCGAGCTTCGTCAAATTCACAATACCGGGAACACCCGGTGTGCCGCGCTTTGAGATGGAGAACTCCGTCATCGCGACACCGTTCGCGTTGGTCACCGCGCCGAATCAACCGATTCAGGACATCCGATCGAGTGTGTTCTCCACGACAGTCAGCCAGACGCTCATCGACCTTCTCGACGACACCAACCTGATCTTCGATTTCGAATCCGACGCCGCACAGTTCTTCGTCGATCCCCTCGGCCCCGACGGCGAGCCGTACACCGGCGACGAGGACCTGCGCCTCGCCCTCGGTTCCCCTGCGATCAACACCGGCCTGAACGAGTTCGTCACCTCCGACTTCGACCTCGACGGCAACGACCGCATCATCGGCTCTGTCGTTGATCGAGGTGCCTACGAATTCACCGGCACCTGCACCGGCGATGTCACCGGTGACGGACTCATCGACCTCGCCGACCTGAACCTTGTGCTCGGCAACTTCGGTGAGGAACTCCCCTTCGGCGACGCCGACGGGAGCGGCAGCG
>CAXAVQ010000180.1:0-5611 GCA_963971985.1 uncultured bacterium | reverse complement strand
CTCGACTACGCGGAAGATCAGGCGCGGAAGCAGAAGCCGATGCACATGGCTGACTGGGCGAAGAAACTCGATGCGTTCCTGCAGTTCAACGAGCGGGACATCCTGACCCATTCGGGCAAGGTGTCCATGGAGCTCGCGCAAGAGCACGCTCGACAGGAGTTCGGCAGACACGACGAGGCGCGGCGACTACTCGAGGCGATTGAGCCGACGAGTGACTTCGATCGTTTTCTCGACGAAACGAAACGCCTGGAGGAGTAGTTACGCCCTCGCCGCGACGGCTCCGCGACCGAACGCCGGGCATCGCTCTATTGCGTTCTGCAGGTCACCTCGTACCGCCTCATCGAGCCGGTCGATCACGCCGAGCGCCTCGTAGGTGTCCAGCAGCGACTTCGCCCACAGGCCCCGATAGACGGCGTCGGTGTCGATGATCGGGCGCCCGAGGATGTCTTCGAGCATCGCGCGGGTGTAGGTGGGCTTGCTCGTGGCTGTGGACTTGGTGCCGTACTGGTTGAGGTTGGAGGCGAAGATGCCCGCAGCGCTGACGGGGAGGAAGTCCTCGTAGCGGAGCCCCTCGTAGTCGGCATAGCCCTGTTCGACGAGGTCGTGGATGTCGGTGCTGGTGATGCTTCCCGAGGCGGCTTTGCCGGCGTCGGTGGGGGAGTACAGCCCGTAGACGAGCCCGTCATTGAGCAGTTCGGGCAGGGTCTTCGGGAAGTCGGCGAAGTGAGATGCGTACTCGGCTTCATAGGCCTCGGGGTCGGCCTTGGCGAGCGAGGGGTTTTTGGCCTTCGCGGCTTCGGCGTCGGCTAGGCAGCGGTCGTAGAGCGTGCGTCCTTCGGGAGTAGTCGCGTAGAAGCGCTGCTCGATCTCGCCGAAGCGGGCGGTGTGGACAGTGTCGACCGTCGAGCCGTCTGAGTTGGTGAAGGTGACCGGCTCGGTGAGCGCCTTGTAGGCATCTTGCCGGAGGAGCACGGGCGTGTCCCACGCGGGGCCTTCGGTGGAGTCCTTGAAGCCGGAGTGGTCGAGCCTGGTGAGGTCGAGGTCATCTTCGCCGAAGCGGTTGACCAGAGAGTCTGCAGCCTGCGCGATGGATGTGGCGGGGATGGTTGATCGCTCGTACGACTCGATCCCGGCAGCGCGGAGATGCTTGAAGCTGAGCTGGAGGTAGTCGCGATCGGCTCGCTCGGCGAAGCGTGTCAGGACGGTGATCGCGCGTTCACGGAAGGCCTCGGCGGTCATCTCGCCCATGCAGCGCTTCATCGCCGCGGTGTACAGGTCCATGCACAGCGTGTTGGGTGTGAGGTGGTTGAGGTGGTGCGACTCGAAGCAGGCGATGTCGGCGGCGATCTTGAAGCCCGACTCGCACAGATCGGTGTAGAGCTTGTGATCGCGGGCCTTGCCGGTCCACTTGAAGATGTGATCGGTCGCGTGGCGGATGAGTTCGGTCGCGTCGGCCTCGTTCAGGCCGCCCTGTGCTTCGGACTTCTCGATCAGGCGCTTGGCGTCGTCGGGGAAGACCTCGCGGGTGGACAGGAGTTCTTCGATGCGGGTGCGGGTCGCGTCGTCGAAGTAGTCGGTTTGGAGCAGCGAGGTGAAGACGCGGTGCTCGGGGCCGATGGTCGAGCGGAAGGCGGTCGCGACGATCGGCTGGCTCTTGGCGCCGACGTCGGTCATGTCGTAGTAGTTGTGCGGCTCCATCGCGAAGCAGGCGAAGAAGCGGGCGATCCAGCGGTACTCGTCGTTGCGCCCGATGCGGATGGCCCCGTGGCGCTCGGAGCTGGTTTTCTCGAGCTGGTCGTCGGTGACGTCCAAGCCCGAGAACATCTGCGCGAGCAGGTCGCAGACAGCGCGGTTGGTGACCTGATTCACGAGCAGCGACTTGTCGTAGAGCGGGACTTCCTTGCCGAACATCGCGGAGAGTTCGGCGAAGAGGCGGTTCTGGAGGTCGATTTTGTCGGCGTAGGTGGTCATGACGGTGATCCTGCGTTGGGAGGCCATCGAAGTATACGACCAGAATCGACAGGATCAGAGCGTGTCTGCGCCGAAACCGTGGTTGCCGCTTCGGCGTGCCAAGGTCACTTCCGGACGCTGAGGAAGCGTCGCCATCGGGGTTGGCTGGAGCGTCCGGTGGCGGTCCCGGGCAGGTTGACCAGCGAGGCGCGGTCGGTGCGTTCGACGGTGATGAAGCTCTCCGGCGCGAGCTCGCCGACCAGTTCGATGGTTTTCGGGAGTTCGCGCCTTTTGATGGCGAGGAAGGCGACTTCGACGGGCCCGTTGCGCCCTTCGCCGGAGACGCGTGTCACTCGATACCCGTGCTCGCGGAGCTTTGCGGAGAGATCGACGTCGAGGTGGCGGTTGACGATCCGGAGCATCCGGTGGCCTATGGCGATCTTTTCCTCGATGGTCATGCCCACGAGGGTGCCGGTGGCGAAGCCGGCGCCGTAGGCGATGAGGGCGTAAGGGTTGGTCAGGTACTTGATGACGCCGCCGACGGCCAGCGCCCAGACGATGACCTCAACGAAACCCATGACGGCGGCGATGAACCGGTGTCCGTTGATCACGAAGATCATGCGCACGGTGCCGATCGAGACGTCGACGATGCGTGCGAAGAAGATGAGGATGGGGATGTACCACTCCATCATGGTGCGTTCCTTCGGCGGTCATCGGCTCATGAAAAGACCCGGCCGTGAAGGGCCGGGTCGCTGGTGAGATGTCGCGAGGGGGATGGTGTCGCTTCGTTCAGTCCTCGCCCTGGGCCTTGGTGTATCCGGGCTCGCCGTTGTACTCGGGCAGGCGCTCGATGTGGATCCAGCGCCAGCTCTGGCCGACGCGCTGGAGCAGGTCAAGCAGGTCGGCCTCGGTCATGGCCTGTGACTTGTCACGCATGACGAAGCGGCAGCGGTGGTGATCCACACCGTCGAACGCCGCGGCTGCGACGGGGTACACCTGCGTGCCGCGGTTGGAGATCATCTTGAGCTGCAGGTTCGAGCCTTCGGCGATCTGCTCGAGGCTCTTGCCGACCTCGTCGGGCATCTTGCCGCTCTCGATGAACACGTCGGCGCCGACGTCTCGCCGATCGCTGCACTTCACGAAGTCGAGGTCCGAGGAGACCTTGGGCATGTTGATCGGCGTGTAGTCGCGATCGACGAGCTTGTCGGAGCGCTTGCCGAGGTTGGCGATGATCTCTTCGGCGAAACGCTTGGTGCCGACGGCCGGGCGTCCCTGGGCGATGTCGCCGGTGAGGGCCTTGCCCTCTTCGAGGGTGACGTAGAGGGCGTGCTCGATCTTGTCGGCGGTTTCGAACTCGCCGAAGTGGCGGAGCATCATGACCGACGAGAGCAGCAGGGCGGTCGGGTTGACCTTGTCCTGGCCGGCGATGTCGGGCGCCGATCCGTGGACGGCTTCGAACATAACCGCCTGGTCGCCGAGGTTCATTGACGGTGCGAGGCCGAGTCCGCCGACGAGGCCGGAGGTGAGGTCGGAGACGATGTCGCCGGTCATGTTGGTCGAGACGATGATGTCGAACGTCTCGGGGCGGATGACGAGCTGGTGGCAGGCGTTGTCGATGATGATGTGGTCGGAGGTGAACTCGGGGAACTCCTTGGCAACGTCCTCGAAGGTGCTCTTCAGCAGGCCCTCGGTCTTCTTCATGATGTTCGCTTTGGTGGCGCAGGTGACGCGCTTGCGTCCGAGCGAACGGGCGAGTTCGAAGGAGAGGCGGGAGATCTTCTCGCAGCCCTTGCGCGAGATGAGCTTGAGGCACTGGGCGACGCCGGGCGACTGCATGTGCTCGATGCCGGCGTAGACATCTTCGACGTTCTCGCGCACGACGATCAGGTCGATGCCGCGGCCGGCGAAGGGGCCGCCGATGTTCGGCAGTTCCTTGCAGGGGCGGATGTTGCCGTACATCTCGAAGAGCTTGCGGAGGGTGACGTTGGCGCTCTTGCCGCCGAAGCCGACGGGGGTCTCCAGCGGGCCCTTGAGGGCGACGCGGTTGGCGTCGATGGAGTCGATGGTGTCCTGCGGGACGCCGGAGGCGATGCCGCCCTCGAAGGCCTCTTTGCCCGCGACGGCCTCGTCCCAGTGAATGTTCGCGCCCGCTGCGGCGAGGATGTCCTTGGTGGCGCTTGCGACCTCGGGGCCGACGCCGTCGCCGGCGATGAGGGTGACTTTGTGGGCGGTAGCGGTCGCGGAGTCGGACATGGCGCGGATCCTTCGGGGATTCGGGGGTTCTGCGTGGATTTCGGGGTCGGGGCGGGCGCACAGCGGACCCGACCCGGGTCGGGCATGGTACCGCAAGACGGGCTGCTGCTGGGCGGGGTCCGCGTGCCGGAGCCGCGTTCAGGCGTCGCTGGAGGGTTCATCGCCGCGAGCGGCGAAGTCGAGGTCATCCCCGACATCGGCGACCTGGGCCTGGCCATTCTTGTCGAGCAGGCTGACGACGATCGCGACGATGAAGCCGACGACGAACGAGGGCAGGAGCACATCGAGACCGCCGAGGTAGGCCACCCAGTCGTCCTGGCCGATCGCCCGGAAGATCGGCGGGAGCCCGAACTTGAAGATCGGTACGCCGAGGAACCCGGCGACCATGGCGCACTTGGCGCCGAGGGCGGTGAGTTTCGACCAGAAGAGGCTGAGGATCATCGTCGGGCAGAAGGTGGCGGCGATGCCGGACCAGCCGAAGATGATCGTCCAGAAGATGCCCTGGTCCTTGTCGTAGAGCAGGATGCCGATGCCCATGGCGAAGGCGATCAGCGCGAGGATGACGGTGAGTTTGCGACTGGTCGAGACCAGGCGCTCGTCGCTCATGTCGGGGTGGCGGGTCTTCTGCCAGTAGTCGCGCACCGCGGCGGAGGAGGCCACGACCAGCAGCGAGTCGATCGTGGACATGATCGCGCTGAGGACCATCGCGATGAACAGGCCCGTGAAGAAGGCTGGGAGCAGCACCTCGGCCATGTGGGGAAGAATGCTGTCCTGCACCGCAGAAACGGTCGGAGTGACGGCGTTGACGGCTTCGGGGTCCGGCGGCTTGATGTCGGAAGGCAGGAAGATCGCCCGCCCGAGAATGCCGATGCAGACCGCGCCGCTGAGGGCGAGCGTGGTCCAGGCGACGGCGACGGCGGTGCCCTTGTTGATCTCCTTCTCGGACTTGATCGAGATGAAGCGCACGAAGACTTGGGGGGAGCCGAGGAAGCCGATGCCGATGGCGATGAAGCCGAGCACGGTGAAGATGCTTCCGGCGTTCCAGCCGCCGGTTCCGGCGATCTGCTCGCCGGCGTCGTTGGCCGGAGCGGGGCCGTGCAGCGCGAGCAGGTCGGGGTTGATCGCGCGGAGCGAGTCCAGCAGGTTCGTGAAGCCGCCGACCTCCATGAACGCCACGATCGGGAGGAACACCAGGCCGAGCAGCATGAGCGTGCCCTGGAAGACGTCGGACCAGACGACGGCGGTGAAGCCGCCTTGGGTGATGTAGAGCAGCACAACCGCGAAGCCGAAGGCCGCACCGACGTAATGGTTCCAGCCGAGGAAGTCGTGGAACGCGCCGCCGGCGGCGTGGACCTGAGCCGCGGCGTAGATCGGCACGAAGATGACGAGCGCGCCGGCGGCGATGAGG
>CAXAVQ010000179.1:0-5691 GCA_963971985.1 uncultured bacterium | reverse complement strand
CCGTCGAACCCCGCTTCGCCTTTCGGGAACTGAACCGCTCGTCCTCTCCAAGTTCGATCCGCCGGAAGTCGCCGAACCTGCTCGGCACCGCGCTATCCACCGCCTCAAAGAGAAACGAATGAACGATACCGCCCCCACCCGCGTTGCCCTTGTCACCGGTGCCAGCAGAGGCATCGGCAAAGCCATCGCCCAGCGTCTGGCCGCCGACGGACGAAAGGTCGTCCTCGCCGCCCGCTCGGAAGGTGCCCTCAACGAGCTCGCCAACTCCATCCGCAGCGCCGGGGGGCAGGCATCCGTCGCCACGCTGGACGTTTCCGATTCCGAGGGCCTCGCCGCCGGCGTGGAGAAGATCATCGAAACCGAAGGTCGTCTTGACATCATCGTCAACAACGCCGGCATCACCCGCGACAACCTCGCCCTGCGCATGAGCGATGAGGACTTCATGGAGGTCCTCCGGGTGAACCTGCTCTCGGCCTTCGTCGTCGCACGCACCGCCGCCCGCTCGATGATGCGCAACAAGTTCGGGCGGATCGTGAACATCGCTTCGACGTCCGGCGTTGTCGGCAACGCGGGCCAGGCCAACTACGCCGCCGCCAAGGCCGGTCTGATCGGCCTGACCAAGACCCTCGCCCGCGAGCTCGGCGGCAAGGCCATCACCGCCAACGCCATCGCGCCCGGCTTCATCGAAACCGACATGACGGCATCGCTCGGCGACGAGATCAAGGGACGGGTCCTCGAGGGCATGGCACTGCGGCGCCTCGGCCAACCCGAGGACATTGCCTCCGCCGTCTCCTACGTCTCCTCAGACGATGCCGGATTCCTGACGGGCCAGACCATCTGCGTCGATGGCGGCCTGACCATGTGCTGAGCGCCCCTCGCCCAGCCCCAACCCCCTCACGATCCCCTCAGACCCTGCTGGGGGCCCCGGACGCCCGAATTTACTGGCAGTCGGGACCGCCCACCGCTATATTCACCCCCACTGCCCTCGTCCGGGGTCGCGTCGTCGCGACACGCCCGCGTCGGGAGCAACCAGACAGCCCGGAGAGTTCACTCGTGGTCGAATCAGAAGTTGAATCCAAAGTCATCGATATCGTTGCTGAGCAGATGGGCGTGGACCGCTCGGAGATCACCCGCGAGACCAGTTTCGTGAACGATCTCAACGCCGACAGCCTCGATACCGTCG
Source organism: uncultured bacterium (assembly GCA_963971985.1). GTDB lineage: Bacteria > Planctomycetota > Phycisphaerae > Phycisphaerales > UBA1924 > JANSXG01. Next base: position 4,508 of record CAXAVQ010000179.1, on the reverse strand, counting down.
AACTCGTCATGGAATTCGAAGACAACTTCGACACCTCCATCCCCGACGACAAGGCCGAGCAGATCAAAACCGTTGGCCAGGCCATCGAGTTCATCTGTCAGGAAAAGGGCATCACCGCCGGCTGAACGGCGACTGATCCCCCCTCGGCATACGCCGGACCGGCTCGGCAACTCATCCACAACACACCCGCGGGCCGCTCCGGCGGTCCGTGCTGTGTATTGTGGACCGCCCAATCCCCGATCCATCTCCGCACCCGCGACAGCGCGGAGCACCCAGCGAGGTCTGATCCACGATGAATACGCCTGCCCACACCCGCGAACGCGTCGTCGTCACCGGCATAGGTGCCGTCACCAACCTCGCGCACAACGCCAAAGACACCTGGGCCTCCATGCGCGAGGGCCGGAGCGGCATCTCACCGATCACCGGCTCCTACTTCGATCAATGGCCCGACGACCAGTGGGACGTGAAGATCGCCGGCGAAGTCCGCAACTGGGACGCCGGGCTCCACATGGATAAACGAGAAGCCCGGCGCATCGACCGCTTCTGCCAGTTCGCCATCGTCGCCGCCAAGGAAGCCGTCGACCAGGCAGGCATCGATTTCGCCTCCCACCCCGACCCGACCCGCTGCGGCATCATCATCGGCTCGGGCATCGGTGGCATCCAGACCATCGAAGACGCCGTCAAGGTCCTGTGGGACAAGGGGCCCGGACGCATCTCGCCCTTCACCGTGCCCCGCCTGATGGCCAACGCCGCGTCGGGCGACATCTCCATCCGGTTCGGGCTCAAGGGGCCCTCTGACTCGCACACCACCGCGTGCGCGTCCTCCGGCCACTCCATCGGCGACGCCTTCAAGCTCATGCAGCGTGGCGAGGCCGACGTCATGCTCGCCGGCGGCTCCGAGGCCGCCATCTCGCCGCTCTGCGTCGGTGCGTTTGCCAACATGAAGGCCCTCTCCACTCGCAACGACGAGCCGACCAAGGCCTCACGCCCCTTCGATAAGGACCGCGACGGATTCGTTCTCTCCGAGGGCGGAGCGGTCCTCGTCCTCGAGACCCTGAGCCACGCCAAGGCCCGCGGCGCCGAGATCCTCTGCGAGATCCTCGGCTACGGAGCGTCCTCCGACGCCGGGCACATCACCGCGCCCGACCCCAATGGCGGCGGTGCCCAGCGTGCCATGGAACTCGCCATCGGCTCCGCAGGGCTGAACCCGACCGACATCGATTACCTCAACGCCCACGGCACCTCGACCCCTCTCGGCGACGCCGCCGAGGTCAAGGCCGCGACCGCCCTCTTCGGCGACCACGCCCGCAAGTCCAAGGGCGGCAAACTGCTCATGTCCTCCACCAAATCGATGATCGGCCACTGCCTCGGTGCCTCCGGCGGCGTCGAATCCATCGCCGTCATCGGCGCGCTCCGCGAAGGCGTGGTGACCCCCACCATCAACTGCGAAAACCCGGACGAGGAGTTCGACATGGACTTCGTCCCCGGCGAATCGCGCGAAGTCGACGTCCGATACGCCCTGAACAACACCTTCGGCTTCGGCGGACACAACGTCTCGCTGCTGTTCGGGCGTTTCGAGGGCTGATTCCGGCCCCTCGACCGGTTCTTCGGCCCACGCGCGGATTCTGCCGATGTACTCCGTATGAAGCGCTCGGTCGAACAGATTCTCCGCATCGAAGTCCCCCTGCTGGTTCAGTTGGCCGAACGCCAATTGACCCTCGGCGAGGTCCTCGAGCTCACTCCCGGCACCATCATCGAACTGCCCAAGACCGCGGATGAGGAACTCGAGATCCTCATCAACAACAAGGTCATCGGCACCGGCAACGCGGTGAAGGTCGGCGAGAACTTCGGCATCCGGGTCCGCTTCATCGGCGATATCAGCCAGCGCATCGCCGCCATGGGGCCTAAGGAAGACGACACCGACGAGGACGCCGAAGCCGCAGCCCTCGCCGAAGCCATGCTCGCCGGCCAGCTCTGACGCCCCGCCGACTCGTCCGATCTTCACGAGAACTTGTCACCCCGGCTCGCAGCGGTCACCATGTGCCCGCTCAGTGATCCCCCACCGACGCCGGAGGTACCACCCGTATGGAAGAGCCCACCACGCCGGGCGTGCCCGACACCAGCGCCCAGGGTCCAGCCCAAGGCTCCCCCGAGCGCGTCCCGCAGCCGGTCAAGTACCGTGAGGTCACGCTCGCCGCGATCATCCTCGGCCTGCTGATCGGCGCGGTGATGAACGCCGCGATCACCTACGCGGGACTCAAGATCGGCTTCACGATCGGCGGCTCGGCCATCGCGGCGGTCATCGGCTTCGGCATCCTGCGAGGCGTGCTCCGCAAGGGCACGATTCTTGAGACCAACATCGTCCAGACGATCGCCTCCGCGGTGAACACCCCCAACTCGGGCGTGATCTTCACCGTGCCCGTGCTCCTGCTCCTTGGTTTCCAGCTCTCGTTCGACGGCCTGGACTTCTGGCTGCTCACGCTCGCCTGCGTCTGCGGCGCGATCCTCGGTGGGGCGTTCATCATCCCGCTGCGCAAGCAGATGCTCGACATCGAACGCCTGCGCTTCCCGTCGGCAACCGCAGTCGCCGCGATCCTGAAGTCACCCGGCGCCGGACCGAAGAAGGCGATCGTCCTCGCCGTCGGCATCGTCATCGCGATGCTCATCGGCCTGCCGGCTCAGTTGCCCCAGCTCCGAGCCCCCGCCGATGTAGGCCAGCTCGAAGAGCTGGTCGAACAGGAACGCATCTCGCGCGCCGATCTCCTGCTCACACGTGAGATCGATTCGTGGATCCAGGCGGGCGAGGCCCCGCAGGAACTTGTCAACCACGGGCGCCTCAACGCCGAACTCGTCGAAGCCAAGGCCGCCAACAGCCCCGAAGCCCGCGAGGGACTCTCGCCGGAACAGATCCGCGAACGCCGTGAGCGCGTGCGAGAGCTCGAAGCGCAGCGGGCCGACGCCAAGGCCATCGCCGTCGCGACCATCCAGAACGACCTCGAAGACCCCTCCGACCGTGCTCGACTCACCGACTACCCGCTTGAACTCGCGGTCCGGGCGTACCAGGCGTCGACCGGCGACGGCGAATGGTCAGACCTTCGGGATGTGAAGGCCGGCTGGGCCGCCGACCCGATGTTCGGCTACGCCGACCTGCAAGTCCGGCTGCCTCGCGAGATCGACGAAGCGGCCGGAGAACCGGTCGATTTCGCGTACGACGGGCTCGGAAACCCGAAACCGGTCCTGGCCCAGTCCGTGGACACCGACCGCAACGGCCAGCCGGACCTGCTCGTTACTGACGACACCATCGATGTCGGGCGCATCCTCGGCCTCCCACTCCAGATGCAGCTCCTGTTCGCGATCGCCCCCTTCGCGATCGGTGCCGGCTACCTGACCGGTCGAGCGGGCCTGCTCGTGCTCGCCGGCGGCATCCTCGCATACCTCGTCCTGAACCCGGTCATCTACGCCATGGGCTGGATGCCCGCCACCGTCGACGCCGCAGGCGCACCGGGGTACGGCTTCTCCAACGTCAACCGACCGCTTGGCATCGGTCTCCTGCTCGGCGGAGCGCTGATGGGCGTCATCGCCTCGCTCCCCGCGATCAAGGAAGCATTCAAGTCGATCGCGATCGCCAGCAAGACCAAGGTCGCCGGAGGCGGGAGCGACGAACTCGGCCTGAAGGTGCTCATCGCCGCGGTCGCTGGTGCGCTGCTGTTCCTGTTCATCGCGGCGGACTTCACCAGCAACGAAGCGATCAACTCGGTCTGCCCGGTCACGGAACGTCAGGTCGAAACCGAGTCGTATACCACCGAATACAACGGCTACATCATCGCCTTTGCGGATGAGGAAGCGCTCAGCACTTTCGAGAACGCCACGCCGGAGCAGCAGGCACAGGAGGTCGAACCGCTGTCAGCAAACAAGAGCGGTGTGCTCTCCACCCTCAACCCGCACCTGCGCGCAGCGATCATCGCGATCGTCGGCGCGCTCTGGATCTGGTTCGCCGGCATCATCATCGCCCAATGCACGGGCATGACCGACTGGTCACCGATTTCCGGCATGGCACTGCTCACGGTCGTGCTGGTGATGGTGCTCTCGGGGCCCGGCGGCGTGCTGGGAGCGGTCCTGATCGGGGCCGCGCTCTGCGTCGCCATCACCTGCGCCGCGGACATGATGGCTGACCTGAAGACCGGCTATCTCGTCGGCGCTGTTCCGAAGCGGCAGCAGACCGTCGAACTCATCTTCACCGGCATCGGCCCGGTCATCACCATGATCGTGCTGCTCGTGATCGTGGTCGGTAATCAGGCAAAATTCGGCGTACCGATAGGCCCCGGCACGGATACCTCCGCCCCGCAGGCCCAGGCGCTGCAGGCAGTCATCACCGGCGTTCAGGGCGGGGCGATGCCGTACGCCCTGTACGGCTTCGGCACCGTCCTTGGCGCCCTGCTCGGCCTCGGGGCCTTCTCCGGCCTCGGCGTGCTCGTCGGCCTGTCCATGTACCTGCCGTTCGCCTACAT